>NZ_JAWLQI010000050.1:0-24716 GCF_036997785.1 Brachyspira pulli | reverse complement strand
CAAAAATTTTTAACTTTGTCAACTACTAGCCGTAGTGGCAGCCCGCACGGTATCGCTTATTCTTAACGAATTTTCTTTATACGCGACCAAAGGAAGCACTGTAAAGTGTGCGGTTGATTACTTATTATACAAAAAACTAATAATTTATCTTACAATTAAAACATATTCTAACAATATTAGATTATATTTTATATTATAAAAAATATAATTTTATTTTCAGTGATATATACAATCATTCTGTATAATTAGCAGTTAGTTATAATAAAAACAGCTTTTGACAAAAGTCATATTTTTACTTATAATAAATCAAAAAAAGTGGTTTCTATTATGCAAGAATTAATTTTATTTCCAAACTATAAAGCAAGAAATAATTATCTAAAAGACAAATTCAAAGTATATACTTTAGATATAACAGACTATCAAATACTGCATAGATATTATAAAAGCAGCAGAGAAAGATTTTTTGAAAATTATAAAATAGAAAATCAAAAAGAATATGTAGATGAATCAATAGCGATAATTAATATTCACAATGTTTTGAATACTTATAAATTAGAAAATAAAGATTCTTTAATAGCAAAGCATAATATTACTTATGAATTAGCATATAATTTGTATAAACTTATAGAAGAAACCACATTAGCAAAATTTTATGATTTTAAATTTGATTATTATGATAATTTAAAAGAGATTAATGATATTATAAAAAAATATAAGGAATATAACAGAGAAAATAATTTCCTTGATGAATTCGATATATTTGAGCTTTTTATAGATGCAATAAAAAATAGAGAATTAGAGTATCTAAGCAAATACGATAAAATAACAATTTACGGATTTGAAAAAATTCCTCCGCTTCATTTAATATTTTTGGAGAGCTTAAAGAAATATTATACAATAGATGTTAAAGTTGTAATGCCTTATGATATGAAAAAATATTTTCCTAATTATAAATCATTTTATCAGGGCATTGATAATTTTGAAATGAATTATAATTCTGATTTTTCTCAGTATTTATTAGACAAAGATAATTTATTTACTTACAGTGATGATTCTATATATAAGGATAATATAAAGTTTATAGCAGGATTTGGAGCTAAACAGGAAGTAGATACCGTTGTAGATGAGGTAATAAAACTAATTAATAACGGTGTCGCTTTATATGATATAGGTATAATATTTTCAGACATTCAAAAATACAGCGATATAGTTTCAAATAGATTAAATGAATGCAATATTAAATTTAATGAAAGAAGAGCTAACTTTATTTGGAGAATACCAATAATTCCAATATTGACTTCTATATTTTTGATACTTGATAAATATAATGGAGAATTAGATGTTGATGCTTTAATAAAGGTTATATCTTCTCCATATATTAAAAATCTTAAAGGCATTAATCCTTATAATATAAGAGATTTGATTTATGCTTATGATAAATACGATGAGTTTAATAATGTAGAAATATATTCAAAAATGTCTTTAAGCGATTTTAAATATAAGATTGCAAAGAAGTTTAATAATAATGAGGCTTCCAATAGCATAATAGAATTTTTGGATTTGCTTAATATTTTAGTTTCTAAAAAAAGTTATAAAGAGATAGGGCTTGCTTATATAAATATTTTGAAATTCTTAGATATAGGTAATATATCAGATTTATATGAAGATGAAAAATATCATCATAGGGACAATGAAGCATTAGCATTATTTATTAACCTTATACTTCAAATATCAAATACGGAAGAAATAGAAGCTATAAAAGAAGAGGAGATAACACATTTTGATTTCCATACAGCTTTGAATGTACTTTTAAGAGATAAGTCGCTTATGGACGAAGTAGATAATGGAGTATTTATCACAGTTAGTAATTTATACGATGCTAGAGGATTGAGATTTAAATATTTATTTATGTTGGGTATGAATAATGATTTTATTAATAGAAGACCTAACGGATTTTTTATAAGCAATAAATTAAGAGAGAATATAAATAAAGATGTAAAAAAAATTGCCTTTAATACTCAGCATTATTTATCAGATATTTCTTATGCATTATTTTTGAATATTTTATCATACTGTTATGAAGATAGTAAGGTTTATTTCTCATTTAGGCTTAAAGATGAGAGAGGCAATTTAGAACTTCCATTTTATTATTTAGAAGATTTATACAATAAACTTTACAGCGATGATTTTAAATTTGAAAGTTTAAAAGAAAACGGACTTATATACAGAAAAGAATATATACAAAATGCGGATAATATTCATACAAAAAAAGAAAATATGATGAGCTTATTTTTGTATAATGATGTTGGAGCAGAAGTTGATGATTTGGAAGGCATAATAGAAAAAGTTTATCATAAAAGAAATAAAGTAGGGTATTCTGATTTTGTAGAAGATAGCGAAGAAATAAAATCATTTTTCATTAATAAGTTTAAAGAAGCTATTTCTGTTACAGATTTGCAGAGGGTGATGGAATGTCCTGCTAAATATTTTTATTCTAATTTATACAGTAAAAATTCTGTAGAGGCAAGAATACAGGGAATAAGCTATATGGATAAGGGGACTACTTATCATAGTTTTTTACAGAATTTTTATAATAAAGTAAAGAAAACTTCAAAGACTAATGATTGTTCTCTTAAAGAAAGTGAATTTAATACTTACTGCAATATAGCAAATGAGGTTATAGAAGAACATGTTAATAGATTAGTAACTTTATATTCTAAAAAAGATTTGGAAGATAAATATTTCTTGGAGTATAAATTGGATCAGAATATTATCAAAGAAGAAGCAATGAATGCAATGTATTATTTTATACAAAAAGAGATTATCTTAAATAAAGAGAATGATGAAAAAGGTTACCATTATATACCAGCTTCATTTGAGGAACCTATTGGTATATATAAAAATAATCAAAATAATAAAAACGATTCAATAGTTTATAAAAATGGAGATATATGTATAAAAATAAAAGGTAAAATAGATAGAATAGATTTTAGTTATTCTGATAGTGAGTATAAAAATATTAACGGGGTTAGAATAGTAGATTATAAAGCGAATTATATAGATGAACCTAAACAATATGATATAAAAGAAATTATAACAACATATTTACAGCCTATACTTTATTTGAAATTAATTTTAGATAAATATATTAAAAATGATATAGCAGATAAAATAAAACATTGCGAGGTTGTATTTACAGCTTATAATGAAAAGACACTTATAAACAGTATAAAAGCTGATATTAAAAAGAGCAGCAAAAAAGATAATAAGAAATATGGAAGTGATAGAGATTTTCTTTTATCTGTATGCGGTTATATAGACAGTGAATATAATTTATATAATTATTTTGATGAAGTTTTCACAAAAATTTTAGACGGTGAACTTTTACGCATACCTAGTGAAACAGCTTGTGCTGATTGTTATGATGCAAAATATTGTCCTAAAGTGTATAAAAAAGATGAATAGTATTAAAAAAGCCTATGCACTTTTTATAAAGTACATAGGCACCAAAAAGAGGAAACATGAAATTTATTCTTCTGCTATATTATTAAGGATATAGTTATATTCATCTATTAATAAATTGTATTCTTTTTCGTCTAAGAAAAGATGGTTTATAGTGTTGATTAATTTTGTCATTTATACCTCCGTTTCTGTTAAAACTTAAATATTGTTATTTTATATTCATATATTGTGTTTGTTTTTCACATTTCTTATATTAAAAATATAATAATTTTTACAGAAAATGCAAATATTTTAAAAAAATTTACAATTATTTTTTAATTGACTATGTATTATTTGAATCTCATATATATATTTATTATAAATAAAAATTTTTAATATATACTGAAAATTTTTAACTTTGTCAACTGATGCACTTTATATAGAATTATCTACTTTTTGCCGCACACGCTCTGCGGACTTTGTCAAAGTAGCTATATCCTCGACAAGCTCGGATACGCTTCGCGAAAACGCAATTGCTAGAACTTTATATTAAAAACATTCCTATTAAATATAGGGTATAACCTATAAAAATGCAGTTCTTTTGGTTCTTTTATACCAATACTTACAGTACTTCCTCCGGTCGTAAAAGAACTGGGGTATTGCGTAAGCACGCAGAGCGGTGGGCAAAGCCCCATATATAAAAACAAAAATATAATTTTATTTTTGACAAAATATAGTTGTTTAGGTATATACTAAAAATTTTTAAGTTTGTCAATTTTTTGTTGTTCTATTTATTATCAATAAAAATTGCTACGCTGAAAATATATTTATACTAAAGTATAAATATGCTCCGCAATTTTTATAAAGTTATTGAATATTAATTTTGTAATAAAAAATATATTAATTAACTATAGCTTCTTTAAATCTTAAATCTATTTATCATAAATAAAAATTGCTGCGCTGAAAATATATTTATACTAAAGTATAAATATGCTCCGCAATTTTTATGAAGTATATTGAAATTAAATAGATAGAGAAAAAGTTTAATTAACTATAGCTTCTTTAAATCTTAAATCTATTCTGTGGGTTTTATTATCTTGATACTGCACAGTTTTTAATATAGCAGCCAAGTCTACGAATTTATCTATTTTGACATATTTTTCTAATATAACTTGTACTTGATAGCCTCTAGGGTAGAGAATCAAATCATTACCATAAGCATTGATTTCTGATATTAAATTATATATTTCATTATGCTCTTTTTTTAATTCATAAATAACAGATGATAAATATTTAGCATATTCATTTTCTATTTTTTCATTTGGGTTGGCATCTATAGTAAGACCTGTTATATAAGGAACATCATAATTATAAATAGCTTCGTTTCTTATTACATAACCGTCATCAGTTATTTGATATATTCCTCTGTTTGATTCTAATAAAAATAAAGTTTCTCTTTCTTTAACATTTACTATAAGCAAATCAGGGAATGAAGCTTTTATATTTTCTACTTTTATTCTGATATTTTGTTCTATATCTGATTGTATATCTTTCTTTGGTATATTAAAGAGGCTTATATTATTGTATTTTGATAAATTAGCTTCTTCCATTATATCAATGGCATTTAATCTTTCTAAGCCTCTTATTTCTACCCTTAAAATTCTAGCCTTATTAACTATAAGAGCTGAAACTAATATTATAACGATTAAAATTGCAATTAGAACTATTCTTTTTATAAAACTTTTTTGCTTATCGGTAAGCTTATTTTTTTTTAGTTTTCTTCTTAATTTATTCTCTTGAAATTTTTTCATTATAATATTAGTTTTTTATAAACAGTTTAATTAACGCTGCATCCAGCATCAAAACCTTTTTCTGTAGTCATAAGAGAAAGAGTTTTTCCATTATCAGCTAGTAGAAGCATACCATGGGAAGTAACGCCTCTAAACTTTTTAGGTTTTAAATTAGCTAAATAAAGAACAGTTTTTCCAACCATTTCTTCAGGTTTATAATATTCAGCTATAGAAGATACAACCACTCTTTGTTCGCCTTCACCTATATCAAGTACAAATTTAAGAAGTTTATCAGCATTTTCTACTTTTTCAGCAACTAATATTTTAGCTGTTAATAATTCTAATTTGTCAAAATCTTCTTTTTCTATATTAGGCTTATGTTTATCTTCTTTAGGAGGATTAACTTGTTTTTTATTTTCTTTAGTGCTTGCACCTATTTCTTTTTCTATATCGTATCTATTAAACAAAGGATCTCCTTTTTCAATTTTTATTCCGGCTTTTAAAGAACCCCATTGTTTTGCAGTATCTAAAGGAACACTGTCGCCAAGTCCTAATCTATTGAATACTTTTTTAGGAGTTTCAATAAAGAATATTTGTAAGTATGCAGTTACTATATAGTATACTTGGAAAGAAATATACATTACATTAGCAAGATGTTCTTTTTTGCTTTCATCTTTAGCCAAATTCCAAGGGGCACTTTCTTCAACATATTTATTAGTAGTTCTGATTACTTCCCAAATATGTGCTAATGCTTCATGGAATTTGAAACTATCCAAAGCAGATTCAACATTAGCATCAAGAGTAAGAACCATTTTCTTTAATTCTTTTTCTCTGTCGCCGTAAACACTTTCTGATTCATTAGGAAGAACACCGTCAAAATATTTTCCAAGCATAGTAGTGATTCTATGCCATAAATTACCATAATCATTAGCTAAATCGCTGTTAATTCTTTTTAAGAAAGCCTCTTGAGAATAATAACCGTCAGAACCAAAATTAATTTCTCTCATTAAGAAATATCTTAAAGCATCAACACCGTATTTATCAATTAACTTATTAGGATCAACAACATTTCCTCTGCTTTTACTCATTTTTTTACCGTCATCAAAAAGAACCCAGCCATGACCGAATACTTTTTTAGGCAAAGGTATATCAAGCATTTTAAGCATTATAGGCCATATAATAGCATGAAAACGTACTATTTCTTTACCTACAAAATGAACATTTGCAGGCCAGTATTTTTTATATAAATCATCTTGTCCTTCTTCAGGATATCCTAAAGCAGTAATATAATTTGATAAAGCATCAACCCAAACATATATACTATGTTCGCTGTCTACAGGACAAGGTATTCCCCATTGTAAACCTTTTCTAGTAACTGCCAAATCTTCAAGACCTGGTAAAAGGAAGTTTTTAAGCATTTCATTTTGTCTTTCTTTAGGCTCTAAAAACTCTGGGTGTTCTTTATAATAATCTATTAACCATTGGCCATATTCTGAAAGTTTAAGATAATAACATTCTTCTTCTTTATATTCTAATTCTTTTTCACAGTCCGGACAATAGAATTTTCCGTCATCTTTTTTTACTACTTGGCTTTCTGTGAAAAATGCTTCATCGCTTACACAATATAAGCCTTTATAAGAACCTTTATAAATATATCCTTTATCATAAAGGATTTTAAATATCTTTTGTACTCTTCTTTCATGATAATCATCAGTAGTTCTTATATAATGACTGTAATCGATATGAAGTCTTTTCCATAACTCTTTAGTGGCATTAACAATATTATCAACATAAGCTTTTGGAGTAGTACCTGCTGCTTCTGCTTTTCTTGCTATTTTTTCACCATGCTCATCTGTACCAGTTAGGAAATAAACATCATATCCCATTATCTTTTTGTATCTTGCCATAGTGTCTGTAGCTATAGTACAGTAGCAATGACCAATATGTAAATAATCTGAAGGATAATATATTGGAGTGGTAATATAAAACTTTTTATCTGTCATTTGTATGCCTCCATTATTAAGTTATGAATAAAAAATTATTTTGCTCGATTTTAAAAGCAAAACCATTATACTAAAATTAATAGTTTTTGTAAAGTTAAAAAATTTCTGATTATTACTTATAATAAGTTATTTGTTTTTTATATTTATTTACAATTCTTAAAACAATATCAATTTAATATTTACAATTATCTATATATATATGGTTTATGTAAACTAATGATGATATTTTATTACATATATAAAAAATTATATAATAATTATTTTTGAATAATATCACCAAATATAATTTAAAACGGTTTTTAGTTAAAAGGAGTATATTCTATTTTAAATAGAGTACAAAAAGTTACGGAGCGATTATTTTTATGAAAAAGCGACATTCTATAAGATTTAAAATGCCTCTTACTATAAGTATAATAACAACAATAATTTTGATTATTACTATAGTATCACTTTCATATAGGTCATATAGAGGTGTAAGCAAGACAACATTTTCAGGTTTTAACAGCACTATAGAAGGTTATAAATCTATGCTTGATTCTTGGCTTGCTGATAATAAAACTCTTATAAAGACTTATGCTATAACACCTGCTATTATTAATTATTTACTTAATATTTCAAACACAAATGCCAATCTACAACTAAGAAATACATTAGAAAAATTTGAATCTATTAATAGATTTTCTCTAAACATAGGGGTAACAGATACTAACGGAATTATACTTGATAATGGTAAAAATGTTTCTATAGGTGAAAATATTCAAAATACAAGACCCGGACTTTTAACTAATATAAAAAATAATAATAATGATGTTGCTTTCGACAGTAAAATAGTAAAATCAACTGCTGATAATAAATGGTCATTAGGTATAATTGCTGGAGTTAGAGATTATAATAACAATTTAATAGGCTATATTTATATGACTTTAAATTGGGAAGAACTTATATTAAAATTAAAAGAATTGAAATTAGATGAAACAGGAAGATTATTTGCTTTAGATAGTGAAGGTTCTATAGTTATAGATACTTTTGATTATATAAATGAAAATGGCGGCGGATATTATCAGTTAATAAAGAAGAATAATAAACCGCAAGGTGTTATTAATTATAAATCTAAAACAGCATCAAGAACAGCAGTTTATACCACCATGAATGAAATGCCTTGGACATTAACAATGGCTATGGATAATAGAGTTATATATAGAGAAAATATAAGAATGATAAGGATAGCTGCTATTATATGTATAATATCAATACTATTTATTAACTCATTTACAGTGGCTTATATAAAGAAAACTATGTCGCCTTTAGATAGCTTAATGAAACAGGCACAAAGAATATCAGAAGGAAATATAGAAGTTAAAGAGATTAAGAAAGAAAGAAAAGATGAATTCGGAAGATTAGAAAATGCCTTCTTTGTAATGAGTCAGAAATTGGCTGATGTTATTAATGAAGTAAATGAATCAGCTAAAGATATAGTTATTTCTTCACAAAGTATGATGGAAAGCAGTACGGAATTATCAAGCAGAACTGAATCTCAGGCATCAAGTTTAGAGGAAACAGCAGCAAGTGTAGAGGAAATAGTATCTACTATACAGGCTTCAACAGAAAATGCTATTACTGGTAAAGATATGATGAATGAATCTATAAATTATATTGGAGATGCGGCAGATATAATTTCTCAAACTTCTTCAGATATAGAAAAGGTTTATGCATCAAGTGAAAAGATTAAAGACATAACAAAGATAATAGAAGATATAGCATTTCAAACTAATATACTTGCATTAAATGCTTCAGTAGAGGCAGCACGTGCTGGAGATCAGGGTAAAGGATTTGCAGTTGTTGCTTCAGAGGTTAGGAATTTGGCACAAACTACTCAGGCTTCAGTTAAAGATATTACTAATTTAGTGGATAATACATCAGAGCAAATACATAATGCTACACAAACAGCAAGGAAATCTCAGGAATTATTTGAAATACTTCAAAGTAAGGTTAGAGATACTTCTCAATTAATGGAAAATATTTCTAGTACAGCTTTAGAACAGCAGTCTGGAGTAAATCAAATAAGTGTTGCCATTACAAGTATGGAAGGTGTAACTACACAAAATGCTTCTTTGGCAGTTAAATCTAGTGATTTGTCAAAAAACCTATTAGATAGGGCTAAAAAATTGGAGGAAAGTATTTCATTCTTCAAATTATCTGTTTAGTTATTAAAATATATACACACAAAAAAGGCAATGGACATTTATTTTTGTTCATTGCCTCTTTTTATAATTATAAACTTTTTACAAATTAAAAACTCATTATTTCCTGCCAATAATTATCAAAATATCTATGCATACCAAAACCAGGTGAATAATAACTGTATATTTTATGAAAATCTTCAAATGCTTTTTTGAATGAACTATTATTTATATATCCTTTTCTTGCCATATATAATAATGCTATAGAAGGAGATCTTGACATTCCAAAATTGCAATGCACTAATACGTCCATATCTTTTATATGTTCATCTATAAATTCCATAGATCTCTTTATCATAGGAAAGCCGTATTCAAATGAAAGGCTTGATATATCTAATAGGTTTAAATAAAGATCATTATTGCTTTCAAATACTTTTTTATCTCCTATATTGCCATGAACTCCTCTTGCAAAACAGCTTTGACAGGCATGTACTATTGCACCCTGAAATTCCATACAATCTCTATCATTTCCTACATAAAGATTTTCATATACTTTCTGCATTTTTATAAACTCCATTAAATAGTATGAATTTATATAAACCATTATTATATTTTTTGGTAAATTTCCCATTCAATTAAATTTGAATAATGTGAAACAATTATTATATTTATAATAAGAGAGATAAATTGATTTAAGTACAGGAGGATTATTATGAAACCCAATTTAATATTAATGAGTCATGGTAATTTAGCATCTGCACTTATAGAAGCTACAAAGATGGTTCTTGGTGATTTATCTAATTATGATGCTATTGATATGAAAACAGAGGATACTTTTGTAGAAGTAGAAGAAAAATTAAAAAATCTTTTGGAACAATATAAAGATAAATATGTTATAATAATGACAGATATATATGGCGGCAGACCTTTTAATATAGCAAGTAAATTCTATAGAAAGAGTGATAATATTTGTTTGATTAGCGGTATGAATTTGGATATGGTTGTAGAATATTTTTCTTCTGATTCAGATGACAACAAACTTATTGATGAACTTATAAGTGTTTCTAAGGATTCTATAACATTATATAAAAAGAATGATAATGATGTATACCAAGATATAGACTTATAATTTTATAATCATTATTTCGATAATATTCTTAAATGATATTATTGTAGGATATTTATTTAATGTTTATAGATTATCTTAAATATGTACTAGCTGATTACAGTATAGTAGATATTGTAATGAGAATATTAGTAGCATATATTATGGGGATATTTATAGGCTGGGAGAGAGCTCAGCATGGTAAGCCTATAGGAAGCAGAACTACAAGTATAGTTTGTATGTGTGCTGCTATTTTATCATGTTATGAAGATGTATTTGCCCGTGCTATAATGCTTCAGAATCAAGAGCTTATAAAAATGGGAAGCGAATTATTATACACTACACCAGATTATAACAGAATATCTGCTCAAATTGTTTCTGGTATAGGTTTTCTTGGTGCAGGTATGATTATACAAAACAGAGGAAAACTTCATGGTATAACAACTGCTGCTATAGTATGGGTTACTGCATGTCTTGGTATAGTTATTGGTTCTGGACAATGGGTTATATCTACTATAGGCTGTATTTGTATATTTTTAAGTACTTCTATTTATAGATTCTTTATACCTTATTTTATAGCTAATAGAGAAAAGTCTATAGTTTATGTTGTTGAATATTCTTCAAAGGTTGATATTGAAACTGAAATTGAAAAATTTGGTATAAGACTTTTAAAAATGCAGATATTAGGCTGGAAAAATACTTCTGATATTAATGAGATTAAAAAAGATAATATAGTATCTCCTAATATAATAAGTAAAATTAATATATTTGTTCCTAGTCTTGACTTTCATAATATAGAAATTATATTGAAAAGTTTAAATATAAAACCTATAAAAATGCTAAAACATATGAGAGATAAAGTTGATTTGAACTCTATAAAATAATATTTTTTAATAATAACAATGGCAAAAATATATATAAAAAATTTAGAAATAGATAATAAATGTTTTGAAGAAAAAGAAATAACTATTTATCCATTAAATATTATTTCTAGCGAATACAATTATATATATGATATTGTTTGGTATATAACAGATTTTCATTTTTTTAATTTTTACAGAATAAATGATTATGAAATTCTATTAATAAGTAAAATTATAAGCGGTATAATAGAGCATTATCAATATAATGCATGTATAGATAATGAGATGTTAATAGAATGTGTTGATTTTGTTAATGAGATTTTGGACAGTAATAAAAATAATATTTTAAAAACCTTATTCGCTGAGCATAGTCATTTAAATATAGAAAAGTTAAATATTAAATATGATTCTATTAATAGTATAAATATTAATTCTTCTTTTAATGATGAAAGCAGTATTATAGAAATTATTTTCATATATAATGGAAAAGGCTTTTCAAGCAAGGTATTTTTCAGCAGGAAGATAGATGTTTTTATTTCAGTACTTCAAAATATTATAAAAATTCTTCTTACTAATAATTTATACAGTAATGTGTATATATCTGATTATGATTTTTATAATGTAGATTTAGAAAATGCTAATAGTAAAAATTTATATACTAAGGATTTTATTTTTAAACTTAATGAGTTGAATATAAAAGAAAATTTTAATAATATAAAAAATAGAAATGATTTGATAGAAATATTTTTTAAATATTATAATTCTAATATGTTTATAGAAAACTTTTCTTTAGAAGAGAGTAGTAAATATTTAATTGATATATTTAAAAACAGAATAAAATCAGGCAGAAATATCTATATTACAACTGATAATAATATAAAAAGTTTTGAAGATATAGCAAATATTTTATAATTATATATTGATGTAAGAACCTTCTTTAGCGAAAGCCAATTGTAAATCAATTTCTTCTTTTTTAAGGAAAGCCATCAATTTATTATGTATAAGGTCTATTTGAGCATCAGTTCTTTCTTGATTATGATGGTGAAGTATAACATAAGGAACATCAGCATCTAAACCAACCTGTATAGCATCATTTAAAGTAGAATGTCCCCAGCCTACATGTCCGTTATAATATTCGCTTTTAGTGTATTCCCCTTCTATAATAAGAACATTAGCACCTCTTACAAAATCTATAAGTCTAGCATGCAGCAAGTCAGCATTATGATTATAATGAGAAAGTGAAGGGTGCTGAGCATGAAGACGTTTTTTATAAGGCTCATGATCTGTAAGATATACAACTGTTTTATTTCCAGAAGTTATTTTATATGAAAGGGTATGACAAGGGTGATTAACCCACATACCTTCTATAGTCATATTTCCGAAAGTTATTTTCTTGCCCTCGTAAAATGCTTCAAATTTTAAGTTGGCAGCAAATTGTTCAAGATTAATAGGAAAGTAATCTTTGGCAAGTATATTGTTTATAGTATCATACATTTCTGTAGAAGAATCTTTAGGCCCATAAATAGTAAAACTATATTTATTTGAAAAGAATGGGGCAAAGAAAGGTATGCCTATAATATGATCCCAATGGAAATGAGTTAAAAGTATTATACTTTCTGTTTTATCAGATTTTAAAGCATAATAGCTGGCATTTTTAAGTCCGCTTCCAGCATCTAATATTATATAGTTGCCTTCATCGTCTATTACTTGAATACAAGATGTATTACCGCCGTATTCACTAAAACTATTACCAGGAGTTGGTATAGAGCCTCTGCTTCCAAGAAATCGTACTTTCAAAATTTTGCCTTAAAATTGTTTTTATAATTATATTATAATACATATAATAATACAATAATAAAAAAAAATCAATCTTGTTATCACTATTTTATTTTTTTAATTTTAAATGATTTTTATATAGTTGTATTATTATTGCATAAAGTTTATAATATATAAATCTATATAATCATTCATTAAAAATAAAGGTTTTGTCAATGAGTCTTTTAAAAATTATATCTTGGAATGTAAATGGAATAAGAGCGGCACATAAAAAAGGATTGGTTGATTTTATAAAGAAAGAAAATCCTGATATAATATGTTTGCAGGAAACTAAGGCTTTTGAAGAACAGCTTCCTGAAGATTTGAGAAATATAGAAGGCTATGAGCTTTTTATTAATCCTGCTGACCCTGAAATAAAAAAGGGATACAGCGGTGTTGCTATATACACAAAATTAAAACCTAATAAAGAAATTAAAAATAAATTAGGAAGTAAATTCACAGACAGAGAAGGAAGAATATTATCATTAGAATTTGATGATTTTACTATATTTAATGTATATTTCCCAAACGGCGGAAAGTCAGAAGAACATTTCCAATATAAGCTCTCTTTCTATGATGAGATAACAAAACATTTAAGTAAATTAAAATCAAAAACTAATGTTATATTATGCGGTGATATGAATATTGCCCATGAAGCTATAGATTTGGCAAGACCTAAAGAGAATGAAAAGAGTATAGGTTTCCTACCAGAGGAGAGAGAAAAAATAACTGAATTCTTGAATAAAGGTTTTACTGATACTTTCAGAATGTTTGTTAAAGAAGGCGGACATTATAGTTGGTGGGATATGAAAACAAGATCACGTGAAAAGAATGTAGGTTGGAGAATCGATTATTTCTTTGTTAATAATGAAATGGTGCCTGATATAAAAAGAGCGGATATTTTAACAGATGTAATGGGCAGCGATCATTGTCCTATACTGATAGAATGGGATAAAAAGTAATAAATAAAAAATTACTTGATTTTTTGAAGTTTTATAATAATATTAAAAGCTATAATTATAGTTCTATTTTTTTCATCTTTGTTTATGTAAAGGAGTTTACATGGTTCGCACAATCATTGAAGATAAAACAGCCATTATAAATGTAGAAAAAAATATCATATCTGAAAATGTTGATATATTAGAAGAAAAATTAAATAGTGTGAAAGATGCAGGCGTTTTAAACTTTATATTCGATTTTCATAATATTGAATATATGTGTTCATCTGCTTTAGGATTAATAGCATCTACTTTAAGAGTATCCGGAGAAAATGGCGGAGTTGTTTATTTTTGTTCTTTAAGCAAACAGTTAAGAGCATTATTTGAAGCTACTAAATTTTTAACTATAGTAAGCACAGCAGATAATGCCAATGAGGCTCTCAGTAAGATAAGTAAATAAAAAATAGATAAAAAAATAAATAATAAATAGGGATTATATGCTGGCAGAAATTATAGTTTTTATATATAAAGTATTAATGCAGGCCTTGAGGCTTTATTCATTTATATGGTTTATTTGGATTATTATAAGTTGGCTAACAGCTTTTGGAGCTATTCATTTAGATTATTATAATCCAATAGTAAATTTCTTTTATAAAATAACTGATGGAGTAATAGATAAAGTTTTCGGTAATTTTAGAGACAAACTTATAATAGGAGTTATAGATATATCGCCTTTGATATTTCTTTTGCTTCTTCAAATGGTTGCTCCTTTAGTACTTAAAATGGTATTTACATTTTTATTAAGGATTGTTGCATAGAGAAATTATTATGAGTTCTTTAGATGAAATAAACAAATATATCGATGATGGTGATTATAAAAGAGCTATAGAGGAGCTAGACCTTATTATATCTAAAGAACCGGATAATGCCAGAGCATTTTATATGCGAGGTAAATCCGCATTTATAGGTCTTCAGCATGAGGAATTCGACAATACTAAATATGATGCCAGAAGGGCTTTAATATATTCCACAATAGAATATGATCTTAGCAAATCCATAGACATAGACCCTGATATAATAGATGCCTATAGAGGATTAATGTATCTCAATAGGGAATTAAAAAATATCAATAAAGAAAGAGAATATGCTCAAATACTTTTTGAAAAAGATTCTTCTGCTTATGATGCATTACTAATACTAGCAAGCAGTTATTTGAATAATGGTGAGAATGAGGCAGATTTCCATCAAGCTATAGGGTATTATGATGATTTTATCAGCAATGTTGAAGATAACAGAATAGCAAGATTTGAAAGAGGTCTTTGTTATTATAATCTTAATATACTTCCTAAGGCGGATATAGAAGCCAATTCACTTATATATGATTATCCTTTTTATGATGATGCTTATTTCCTTAAAGGCATTATACTTGCAAAAAGAGGTTCAAATTCAGAATTTTATGATGATGCAATATTCTTCTTTGATAGGGCAGTTGAGATTAACAATAAAAATTATAATTCAATTTATGAAAGGGCTGAATGGTATTTTAATAAGGGTAATTATAGAAAGGCTATAGAGAATTATAATGAACTTTTAAAAACTAATAATAAATACAGATTAAATGCATTGCTTGGAAAGATTCAGGCTTTACATGATTTAATTATAGAAAATGAAGATAAATATTATCCGGACAGTCAGGAAGAAGGTAAGGATTTAAAAGAAGTTTTTTATTTGCTTGATAAAGTAATAGATGTGCTTGGTATTAATAGTTTGCAGTATAGATATTACAGAGCAAATTTATATTCTTATCAAGGAGAAATAAGAAAAGCTATATCCGAGTTTAAAAAGATACTCAATGAAAATCAGGAATCTTGGATATATGAAAAAATAGCAGAACTTTATCATAATTATGCACAAAGCGATGATGATTATAGAGAGGCTTTAAAATATTTATCTCATATTGATAAAAGCGAATATAAACATTCTACATTTTATATATTAATATTCTCTAATTATGAATTAAAAAATTATGAAACAACAGCAGAACTTTGTAAAGAGTTTTTTGAATATACTCATGAAGATGATGAGGAAATATATTATATAAAATTCATATATGCAGATTCATTGCAGATGATAGGTTCTAAGGATTATGAACTTATATTACAGAATCTTAAAAGCTGTTTGAACAGTCAATTAGATAAAGCAACAATATACCGTTCTATAGCTGAGATACTTCTTTATAATATGCCAAGTCAATATAATGATGAAGGCATTTATATGTTAAAAAAGGCAATAGGCTTGAATGATGCTTTATCATATTTCATATATGCAAAAGAATTATTTTACGGAGATATTATAGACCCTTATCCTGAGTTAGCTATTGGAATTGCCAATATGGCTTTTGATATAGATAATACTTTGGAATGTGCACTTACAGTTATGGGAAAAGGTCATGAACTTGGACGCGGTATAGAAAGAGATGATAAAAAGGCATTTGAAATATATTGCAAGGCAAAAGAAATTGCTGATAAAAATAATTCAAAATGTTCATGTGCAAGCGGACTTGTGGCACATTGCTATTATAATGGAATAGGTGTTGATAAAGATGAGAATAAAGCTTTTGAAATCGTGAAGGATATTGCTAACAAGAAAGGTAAAGATTCACATGATCATATAGCATTGTTATATTCATATTTTGCTCTTAAAAATATAGAAGGTTTTGATTTGAAAGAGGCATTAATTTTATTTGAGAATGCAGATTATAATAATTTATATATAGTAATGACTTTAAAAAGAATATATAAAAGATTAGGTTTCCATTATGATATAAAAAGAATGTCAAAAATGGAGAATAAGGCAATGGAATTGGCTGGAGAATTGAATATGTCTTATTTAAGAAAATACATAAGAAAGTTCAATGACTTCTATCCTATTTTGAATATTATACTTTGACAAAAAAATTAATTATATATATTATATATACATATAATTAAAAAATATAAAAAATCAAAAGAAGGAAATAATTATGATAAACAAAACTATGAGTATAGGTGAAATTATACAAATCTTTCCAGATTCAGTAGAAATAATGATGAGTCATGGTCTTCATTGTGTAGGCTGTCATGTTGCTAGTTGGGAAAGCTTAGAAGAAGGCTGCCGCGGTCATGGTATGAATGATGAGCTTATTGAAAATTTAGTTAAAGAAATAAATGAAAAATATGAAGCTAGTAAATAATTTGCTTTATTAATTTTTATTAGTATTCAATTAAAAAGATAGTATCATTAATATTTTTTGATACTATCTTTATTATTGCTATACTCGTCTCCGCCTATAATCAGCAAATAAATAAATTTATTTGCTGGCTTCGACTCGCTTATTATTTTTTATTATTGCTATACTCGTCTCCGCCTATAATTAGCAAATAAATAAATTTATTTGCTGGCTTCGACTCGCTTATTATTTTTTATTATTGCTATACTCGTCTCCGCCTATAATCAGCAAATAAATAAATTTATTTGCTGGCTCCGACTCGCTTATTATTTTTTATTATTGCTATACTCGTCTCCGCCTATAATTAGCAAATAAATAAATTTATTTGCCGGCTCCGACTCGCATTATTATTTTCCGTCTTTATATTGCCTGATTATTCCTCTTACCCTTATAGTAAGACCATAAACTTTTTGTTCTGCTATGATTACATCTAAAGGTACTTGATTATATTTATCTTTTGCTATTAGGGCATCTGTTCCGTATTTATCTTTTTCATATACTCTTACTGTAGATAATTTTTGTTTTTCTAATTTTGTTTTTAAATCTTCTCCGTTTTCTATTGTGAATCTTATATCCTTTTTAACATTTTTTCCTTCGAGCCAATTAATTTTGAATGTACCAATATTTTTATCAACAAAACGCATGAAAAATACTAAAGATAAAGCATCAAAAGCCATTCCTTTAAACTCTATTTTTTCATCAACAGTTCTTTTATCATTGAATATATAATAGTCTTTATGGAAAACCAAACTTTCTTTATTAGTCCAGTCGCCTTCATGAGTATCTTTTGTTAAAACTAAAGGAGTAAAGTCATTTGTGGAAACCCAAGCCTCAAATTTATCACTTACCTTATAAAGAAAATTTGCAGCACCTGTTGTGTATACATGGGCATATAAATGATATGCAGGTACTCCATTTACATTGCTTATGGCAAGTACTTCAGCTTCAAGCATTCCAACCTTTCCGCTTATATTAAATTCAGGTACTTGAGCTAAAACATCATATTTTATATATTCTCCAACTTTAAATGTTTGATTGTATCCGAATACAATATTTGAAATTAATATTATTGATATAAAAATATATTTTTTCATAAAATACAATCTCCTTTCAAAAATAAAATATCTTATAGTTATTATATACTGAAAATTTGATATTTTGTCAAAGATAAATTTAAATTTATTTTACAATTATGTAAAAAAATGATGTTAAATTATTTTTTGTATAAAATGGTTTGTAATATTGCAATAGTATTTTTTTTAATATATTATTGTTTTCATTATTTTAGGTTTTTGAGTTATGGGAATATTTTTACTTATTGGAGTTATGGCATTATCCGCATCAGCAATATTTGTTAAACTTGCCAATGCTCCTTCATCTATAATGGCATTTTACAGAATATTTTTCTCTTTCTGTGTTATATTTATATTTACAATATCTAAAAAAGATACTAGAAAAGAATTACTGTCTTTAAGTAAAAAAGAAATTATACTTGGAATAATATCAGGCATATCATTAGCACTTCATTATTTTTTATGGTTCCAGTCTTTAAATCTTACATCGGTAGCAAGCTCAACAGTTATTGTAACATTACAGCCTTTATTTGCATTTGTGGCAGGATATTTATTTTTTAAAGAACGTTATACAAAATTGGCTGTATTAGGTTTTATTATAGCGGTTATAGGTTCTGTAATAATAGGGTGGGGTGATTTTCAATTAAGCAGCAGGGCATTGATTGGGGATTTGCTCGCCTTTATATCGGCTGGATTTATAAGCACTTATTTTATAATAGGGCAGTATACTAGGGCTAGATTATCCACTTTCAGCTGGATAACATTGACTTACTTTTTTGCATTTATATTTTTAGGAATTTTATCATTAATAATGAAAATACCTTTTACAGGATATTCTTTAAATACTTGGCTTAATATATTTGGAATAACTTTGATATCAACATTGCTTGGACAGGTGATATTTACTTGGCTTTTGAAATATTTTCCGGCTACTGTTATATCAATGACTATATTAGGCGAGGCGGTAGGAACTTGTATATTAGGTTATTTTATTTTGCATGAAACTGTAAGTTTAAAGCAGTTTATAGGTATAGTGGTTATACTATTTGGTATAGGTTTATTTTTGTGGGAAAAGAGAAAAACTATTACACAATAATTTTGTATAGGGTGTAAATATATAATAATACTTGGAGTTTTTTATGGCAGTAAAGAAAGATAATAACACAGAAGAACAAATACATCAAAAGCCTTTAATGGAGGAACTTTATAAAGATGAACTTGAAGCCTTGAAGAAAGAGGATAAAAGCAGCAAGCCTAAAAACTGGCAATTATCACCTCAGGCTATAAGGGATTTTATATTAGGTAAGAAATTAAAAAGCGGTGTAGAGATAAAGAGAAAATTTTACGGAGATGACGCTCTAGTTGAAAGGGCTATTATAACATTGGCAGGAAATAGAGGATTAATGCTTGTCGGAGAGCCTGGAACTGCTAAAACAATGTTAAGTGAATTACTTTCTGCAGCTATAAGCGGAAACAGTACTATAACAATACAAGGTACAGCAGGAACTAATGAAGATAATATAAAATACTCTTGGAACTATGCTATGCTTTTTGCCAAAGGCCCAGTAGAAGAAGCGTTAATTCCTTCCCCAGTTTACAGCGGTATGAGTCAGGGAGTAATAACAAGATTTGAGGAGATAACAAGATGTCCTCTTGAAATACAAGACTCATTAATAAGTATATTAAGCGATAAAATAATGAATATACCGGAACAAAACAGAGTACTGTTTGCAAATGCAGGTTTTAATATAATAGCTACTGCCAATACTAGGGATAAGGGTATTAATGAAATGAGCAGTGCCTTGAAAAGAAGATTTAATTTTGAAACGGTAGAACCTATAAAGAATCCAAAATTAGAAGGCGAGATAATAACAAGCCAATGCCAAACATTATTAGAGTTGTCTGATATTGATGTTGATATAGAGTATGATGTTGTAGATGTACTTGCCACTACATTTAATGAGCTAAGAAGCGGAAAGAGTTTTGAAAATGCTAAGATACAGGAATTAAATTCTGTAATGAGTACGGCTGAGGCAGTTTCAGTGTATTATCAGTCAGCATTGCATTCATATTATTATGGTGATAAGAAAATAAAAATGTCTACACTTGTAGAAAATTTAATAGGAAGTGTGGCAAAAGAAAATAAAGATGATTTGCCTAAATTGAAGAACTATTTTAATAACTCTGTAAAAATGAAAGCTGAAAAACTCGGCAAGCGTTGGAAGGAGTATTATGAAAGCAGGGATTTAATTAAATAATAAGTGATTAAATATATAAGGATAATTTAAAGGCTTAGGGTTATTCCCTTAGTCTTTTTTATTGCATAAATGATCTTAGAATATATAAAAATATTATTTATATGATTAATAAGTTATACAAGTTTATAATTTTTAATGTGATTTTATTGTTATTGTATTTTTTATATATTGTGTGTGTTTGTTGTAATTATGATTTTAATATGTAATTTTAAAATATATTTTAGGTGTAAAAAAATACTTTTATATAGTAATATAAATATTTTTAAGCCTAATAATCTCGAAAAAAAAGCATAAAAATGAATATGTAATTATCTTTAATATTCAAAAGTTTATGAAGTTATGAAATCTATTTATGTAATTATGTTATAAAAAGATTATTTTTTATATAATTATTATTAGAAATGTTGACTTTTTATAAAGTTTTCTATACAATAATAAGCAGAGGATCTTTATGGTGTCTATTGAGTCTTTAAGCAATCTCTCAATAGGCACTCGTAAAAGACTATAAAAAAATTAGGAGAAACAAAATGAAAAAAGTTTTATTGACAGCTATGGCTCTATTAACCGTAGCAAGTGCATCAGTATTCGGTATGTACGGTAATGGTGATTCTTGGATCGACTTCTTAGTACATGGCAATCAGTTAAGAGCTAGAATGGACCAATTAGGATTCACTCTTGGTAATGGTACTATTAAGGGTACATTTGGTTTCAGATCACAAACTTCTACTGCCATTATAGGTAGAATACTTGAAGCTACTACAGGAAATTCTGTTTCTGATTACAACTATACAACTTTAGATGCTACAATATCTGCTGGTATAGGTTACACTTCTGATATGTTTGGTATTGGTGTTGGTTATAACTATACTTGGGTAGGTAAAGATTTAGGAATACACACTCCTGTATTAACAATCAATGCTTTGAATGACAATTTAAGAATAGCAGTACCTATACAAATAGCTGTATCAGATAATATAGGTAATGTATATGATCAAGTAAATAATAGAACTGATAGAACAGATTATATGGGTATAAGCACAGATATACAATTAAGATACTATACTGGTATAGATGTTTTCAATGCTATAAGATTCTATGTTAACTATGGTCAAGCTGGATATAAAGCAAATAATAAAGAATATTTTGCTTCATCTTTAGGCTTACAATTAAGATTATACTTCTTAAACACTACAGTTGGAAATGTTAACATCAATCCATATTTAAAATTACAGTATAAAACAGCTTTAGAAGGAAATAGTTGGGGTGTTACATCTTCTTCTTACTATAATACAGCAATAGCTAGTGCTCATGAAAAAGGTACTAAAGTTGGTGATTATAATGCTTATCAATTTACAATTGAACCAGTATTAGGTATAGGTGCTAATAGTGATATAGTAAGCTTATGGGTTGAACCTTCTATAGGTTATACAGTATCAGGCGGCGGAATGAAAGATGCTGGACTAACTCATAAATTAGCTTGGGGAGCTTATACAGAATTATACATAACTCCTGTTAAAGACTTAGAATGGTACTTCGAAATGAACATTAATAATACTGACTTAGATAGTATAAATGGTCATAATGGTGAAACTACTCCAGTATACTTTGAAACTTCTACTGGTATCACTTGGTATTTACCTTCATTCGGTGCTGCTGAATAATAAATAATTAAGTTTAGAAATTAATGGGCCCAAACTGAAAAGTTTGAGCCCTTTTTATTTTGTGTTTTACGATATTTAATTATCGTGTTTATATGTATATTAGTATTGTTTGTTATAAATCAATTATTATTAATTAATAAATCCTCATAAAAGCAGATAAATTAGTTTTGAAACAAGTTTAATATTATATAGTTTTTTGTGGTATGATTTCATATTGCTGATAGTTTGATATGAGATTTGATTGTTTAATTAAAAAATATTTTGACTTGCATATATGTAATTTTAATGTCATATTTACATATATATGAAGGAAAAAATATATAATTACATAGTTGAAAAAATGGCAAAAATTATAATATTTATTTTACATGTGATAGAAATTGCTGTTTTTATTGGTTATTACTCTCCTTATTAAATAAAATTCTCAAAAAATTACATAAGCAGTGTTGACTTTTTTATGTAAATTCATTAGAATAAAGTTATAGGTAAAACAAACTATGATAGACATTTAAAAAAGATTGCTTATAATGTTTATCAGTTTTGCCCAAACGCGGAACAATAAAGATCCTCTAAATCCTTATTATTCCCAACAATATACATATTGCAAAATTAATGGTTTCCTAATGCCCTCTTAATTTTGCCGAGAATAAAGATCCTCTAAATCTTATTATTCTCACTAATTTTTTATAGTCTTGTTAGAATTATGCTTAAAGGTTCTAACATCTCGGAAACAACAAAGATCCTCTAATTTTTGTTGTTTCCTAAAATATTTTTGAAGTTAACTGCCCGACGGCATTAACTATATAAAAAAATTTTAGGAGAAAAAACAATGAAAAAAGTTTTATTAACAGCTATGGCTTTAATAACTATAGCTAGTGCTTCAGCATTCGGTATGTACGGTAATGCAGATTCTTGGATTGACTTCTTAGTACATGGCAATCAATTAAGAGCTAGAATGGATCAATTAGGATTCACTCTTGGTAACGGTACTATTAAAGGTACTTTCGGTTTCCAAGGTAATACAGGCGGAGCTATTCTTGATGCTTATACTGGTAACAAAGATAAAAATGATGATTGGTCTAAATTAGAGCCAACTATTTCTATGGGTATTGGTTATACTTCTCCAGCATTCGGTATAGGTCTTGGTTATAATTACACTATGAAAAACGCTGATGGTTCTGGTATACATACTCCAGTATTAACAATCAATGCTTTAAATGATAATTTAAGAATAGCTATACCTTTCCAAATAGCTTATATGACTAAAGAACAACAAGATGCAACTAGATATAATACATTATTTAATGGTATTAAAGATTATATGGGTATAAGAACTGATGTACAATTAAGATATTATACTGGTATAGATGCTTTCAATGCTATAAGATTCTACTTCAAATACGGTCAATCTGGATTTACTTCAGCTGGTGCTGATGCTACTAAATATGCTGCTTCTTCTTTAGGTTTAGAATTAAGATTATATTTCTTAAACACTACTATTGGAAATGTTAATGTTAATCCATACTTAAAATTAGTATATCAAACATCTATAAAAGGTTCTTCTTATGATGTAGGTTCTTATTATAATAATACATCTTCTCTTTATAATACTACATATGATGTTGCTCCTTATTCAGCTGATTCTACTGAAGATGTAGGTGCTTATAAATTTACTATAGCTCCAGTATTAGGATTAGGTGCTAATACTGATATAGTAAGTGTATGGTTTGAACCATCTGTAGGTTATACTGTTTCAGGTGCTAAAGACGCTAATTTAAGACATCAACTTGCTTGGGGTGCTTATGCTGAATTATACTTAACTCCTGTTAAAGACTTAGAATGGTATTTCGAAGCTGATGTAGGTAACTATGGAATTAATGATGGTACGGATCCTATTGGTTATACAGATAATGGAGTTAAATTCGCTACTTCTACTGGTATAACTTGGTATTTACCTTCTTTAGGTGCTGCTGAATAATTAGTTAGATTTTAAGTAATAAGAGTATATATAACTAAACAGAGGGAGGCTCGAAAGGGTCTCCCTTTTTCATTGCATAGTTTATTTTCCGTCTTCAGCGTTATAAATTTTTTATAGTTTATATCGCACGCAGAACAGGCTATAAAAATAAATGGCGTTAAAATTTTAAATATATCAATAAATAAAATTCCGTCCATCGTGCGTTGTGTAGGTTACAAATTTAAAAAAAACTTGGGTGGGTGTGCTTTTTCTTTTTGGGCAATAGGGAAATTATGGTTATAATGTCAGAACAGAGTAACAAAGGAAAAAGGGCGGGGCTATGAATAAAATTCAAAAGTTTATA
>NZ_JAWLQI010000049.1:0-25086 GCF_036997785.1 Brachyspira pulli | reverse complement strand
AAAAATTTTTAGTATATATAAAAATGTAGAACTATTTATATTTAATGGATAAAATTCTATAATAAAAAAGAGATGCCCATTAAATTATGAACATCTCTTTATAATATTTCTAAATTAATTTAATATTTTATTGAATTAGTTTGATTATAATTAATCAATGTATATGAATGAAGTCTTCCGTCATTACCTTTATAAACATTCATATTAAGAGGGTCAACTTCCCATACTCTATCTACAACGAAATTATAATAATAATTTCCTGATTCTGGTCTTAAAGTTATAACCCATAAATTATTAGAATATGTCATAGGATATCTTAAGCTATCGAAACCCAATTTATCTGAAGTAAACATAACTTCTTTAGCTGTTTCATTACTATAGAAGAATGTTACTGTACCATCAGAGTTATAAATAGGATTCTTTTCATAAAAACCTATATCATTAGTTAATACAAAATAACTAACAGCCTGATTATTATTATCATATTCTGTATTAGAGTTTACTGGGTCATTAATCCATACTCCATTAACTCTGTATCTGTAAGAATATTTTCCAGCTTTTAAAGGTACTTGCCAAAGATAATAATAAACACCATAAGAACTTTTTATAAGAGGAATACTATCTTCCCAATGGTTAAAATCACCTGATACCTCTACAGAATCATAATTTTCAGCAAATGTAAATAATACTCCGTCAGGTACAATACGAGGCGCCATAACATCTTGTATATTATAGTATTTCAAAATTTCCATACTATTCATTCTAGCTTCATACTGAGCTATACTTTCAAAATCTTTATCTTTACAAGATATAAAAAACACAATAGAAATTATAAACAATAATGTTAATTTATATATATTTTTCATTGATATATCAACCTGTTATATTTAATTTACTTTCACCGCTTGATGATGAAGAAGAATCATCTTTCTTATTATAAGAAGATGATGAAGTTTTATTTTCAACATTTCCTTTAGCTAATTGCTCCTCAACACCTTCCCAAGCCATTTTTAATTCTTTAAGATATCTTATAACTTCAAGCAATGGCGGCTTAGTTTTAGATATATTACCTTCTGTAAGTTTTTGATTCATATATGTGTATATAGAAGCAAGTCTATTAGCTATATCTCCTGCCTCATAGTTTAAAGAAGATAAAAGCTCATAAATAATTTCTTGTGCTTTTACTATATTATTATGTGCTTCTTCTGTACCATGTTTCTTATCCATAGCAGCACATGCAGTTTCCAAAAACTTAATAGCTCCATCATAAAGCATAATAATCAGCCTATTTTGTGAAGCTGTACTTACATCTACCTTTTTATATTTTTCGTATCCGTTGTTACTTGCCAATTGAATCCCCCAAATACATTATTATGTTAATTACTAAATATTATCGGAAAATCATAAAATCCATAAAACATTTTTTAGCTATTATATAGTACAAAAAAAATATTGCTGTAATTAAATCTATTATAACATATAATAAAATTAATACTATAATGAGGAATAAATTATGTTTAATGTCAAATTTAATAATGGTATAGAAATGCCTATATTAGGTCTTGGTGTGTATAAAATGACCAATAAAGAAGAATTGGAAAACGCTGTTAAATGGGCAATAGATGCCGGATATAGAAAATTTGATACTGCTCAATTTTATAATAATGAAAAAGAATTAGGCGAAGCTATAAGAAAAACTGGAATTAAAAGAGAAGAAGTATTTATAACAACAAAAATATGGAATACAAAACAAGGATACAATTCTACAAGAAAATCATTTGAGGAAAGCTTGGAAAAACTTAATATGGATTATGTGGATTTATTATTAATTCATTGGCCTGGACAGAAAAAAGAAAGATATTTAGATACTTATAGAGCATTAGAAAATATATGTCAAAGTAAAAAGGCTAAATCTATAGGATTAAGTAATTTTGAAATAAAACATTTAAAAGATATATTTGCTCATTGTAATATAGCACCGGTAGTAAATCAAATAGAAAGACACCCAAATTTATTAAGAAATGAATTAGTAGATTTTTGTAAAAAACATAATATTGTATTGGAGGCTTGGTCACCGCTTGGCAGAGGAAAATTATTTAATAATGATGTTATATTAGATATAGCAAAAAAATACAATAAAACTCCTGCTCAAATAATATTAAGATGGAATATTGAAAGTAATATTGCTGTTATACCTAAATCAGTAAATAAAGACAGAATAGAAGAAAACATTAATGTATTTGATTTTAAATTAGAACAAAATGATATAGAAAAAATAAATTCATTAGAAAATGGAGACAGAATAGGAGCTGATCCTCTTACTTTTGATTTTTAAAATATATAAATGTAATTTTATTTAATATATACCTAAACAACTATATTTTGTCAACCGCAAGCTGCGGCACCTTCCCGCACAGTATAACTTATTATTAACGAAAGTCATCTATACGTGCGGTTGATTACTTATTAATATAAAAAATTAATAATTTATCTTACAAGCAAAATATATTAAAAAAATATTATTTAAATTTATAAAAAAGAAAAAATTGACAAAATATAGTTGTTTAGGTATAAATTAATTATAATGAAAATATATCTTTTATTATATAAACAAAGTCATTCTTTGGAAATTTATTTATATTGATTACATTTTCTATCTTCTCAGCAAAATACAATTTGTTTTGATTAGGCAAGTATGATACAGTGAATATTTGAGCATTGCTATTCAATAACTTTTCTTTTGTATAGCCATATTCTGACATCTCTATTATTCTATCTGGAATATTATCACCATAGAATATAAAAACTGCATGATTATATAATTTAGCTTTTAATATTTTTGCTTTCTCATCATTATCATCTTTTTTGAAAAGTTTTTGATTATCATCTACATATAAATCAAATATTTCATTGATTTCATTTTTTATATTATTTAAAACTGCTTCTCCGTCTTTATCAATATCAACTAAAAAGAAATAATATGCATGTATTATAATAGATTTTTTATTCTTTATTACATCAGCATTTATAAATACTCTTGATGAATTAATAGAATACATACTATAGCCAAAATATCTAAGTCTGTCTATTATATTATCTTTAGTAACATGTTTATTTAATGTATGCTCTAATTGTGAATTATTTCTTATGAATAATAATTTTCTTTTATTAATATTTGAAACATCGATATATAGAAATATTATTGTTGCAATTTCGAGAATAATTAAAAGTATTGTTATATATAATTGATTATTATTATAGATTGAAAAAAAAATTAAGTTGGCAAACGCTATGGCTATAACACCATAAACGCTTGCCCTTAATAACTCTTTTTTGAAGGAGAACAGCTTATTATTGTTCATTATTTCTATTTTATATTATCTATAAGTTGTAACTTCTTGATAAGCTCTAACTGCTCTATCAACTACAGCTTTTGTAAAGCTAAGTGATAATTCAGCTTCAGCAATAGCGTTCATTACATCAGATACATCAACCTGATCTGGTCTTATACCTGCCTGAACGATTAAATTATCTCTGTCAACTTGTTTTTGATTAACAGATTCTATAGCATCGCTTAACATTGTACCGAAATTACTTATTAAATCATTACTAGAACTTCTTCTTAACTGCTGAGCGGGGCCATAATGTCTAGGGTCAGTAGTTTTTAATACAAATCCGTAATTATCTCCAACATTTCCAACGTTCATAAAAAATATCCTTTATAAAAATCTTATTAAAAAATTAATATCTAATTATATTCAAAGCACTTCCAAACATAGTTTTAGCAGATTGAATCATAGTAGAGTTTGCCTCATAAGCTCTTGAAGCTTCCATCATATCAACCATTTCAGTAACAGGGTTAACGTTTGGCATTTCTACATAACCAGCTTTTTCACCATATTTAATAGCATCAGGGTGAGAAGGATCATATACAAATCTAGTTGCTGTTTCCATATCCTTTTCTATGCTGAATACTCTTACACCAGTACCAACATTAGGCTGTAAAGCATCTGGTAAAAATGGGCTTCTATATTTATTGCCGTCATCTCTAGGCTTAAATATAACTCTGCTTCTTCTAAAAGCACCGCCTTCAGTAGTTCTTGTTGTATTAACATTTGCTATATTATCAGCAATAACATCTAGTCTTGTTCTTTGAGCTGTTAAACCGCTTCCAGATGTATTAATTATTGAAAATATTCCCATTTACTATTCTCCTTTAAAATTCACAATACAAAATTAAGCATTGCCTATCATTCTTCTAATTTCTCTGTATTGAGCATTAACTATTTGTGTAAACATTTGATAGCGTAAAGTGTTTTTAGCTTCTTCAGCCATTTCTTTATCTATGTCTACATTGTTTTTATCATTTCTATAGCTAGTATCATAATCTACCGTAATAGTTGGAGCAACTTCTTTATAATTCATAGGCATATGGAAAGGAAAATGTCTTGAATCTGTTCTTTTAGCTTCCATACCATCGTATTTTTCGCTGTCTAAAGCTCTTGCTAATTGATATTCAAAAGTTACATCGCTTCTTTTAAAATTAGGAGTAGATACATTTGCTATATTATCCGCTATAACTTCAGCTCTAAGGCCGTAAACATTTAATAGCTTTTTAGCTACTGTCATAGTTTTAGCATAAGTTGTATCAGCAAACATACTCATATTATTTTACCTCAATAAAATAGTTGTCTTGATTATTGTCGGTTTAATAAAAAAGTGCTTTAACAAATTTTTATATATTGAAAGATATTATAATATAATATTATATTTTTCTTCTAAATACTCTAGAAAATATGGAAAATCTGAATATGGGTAGTTATTTATAGTTTCATAATCATCTAATTGTGAATTAGAATTTATGAATTGTTTATAATAATTAATGGCTTCCTTATGCTTTCTAAAAATATTAGTATCTTTTTCATTTATCATAAACTTAATATTTTCTTTTATACTTTGTAAATTAGAAATAGATGCACCATTTTCAAGATAAAATTTCATCCAATCTTCAAATCCTCTATAAGAAAATACAAAACAATAATCAATTTGAATGCAACTATCATCTTCAATATAACATTTTAATTCTTTTATATTATTCTTTAATTTATTAAAAGCATCAAAAGGTGCTTTATCACAATCTGTTATTATAACTAATATATAATTAGAATTTTGTTCTCCAAAAGATAATATAGGTTCTAATCTCATTTTTATAGCTTGAGATATTTCCTCTATTGCTTTATCAGCCATATCTACATCTCTATGACGTTTATCTAATTGATTTAATTCGCTGTAATTATCAAAATAATCTATATTGTTACTACTTTCTAATATGGCAGATAAATATTTCTTCTCATAAATACCTGTAGAGAAACATATAATAGTAGTTTTTTTATTATTTATATTTGGAATAGTAAAACTCATAACTTATCACTCATATCATTATTAGAGTACATCTTAATAGGTAAATTATAGGTTCTAGGAAAATATTTTGCACCTAATTTATTCTTATTATAGTTCTCCATTAAATTTGTTTTTGTTAATCCTTCTATATCAGAAGCAGAATAAACATAGGTTTTATTTTCCTCTTTTACAACAAATTTAATTTGTTCTAATAGCAAATTTTTAAAATCCATAAGCATTACATCATGAGTAGTCATAAACAACTGAGCAGTTTGTTCTACCTCTTTATACATATTTTTTCTAAATAACCAAAATACTGTTTTTATCAAATCAGACTGAACTCCATAGAATTCATCATGCAATGATAAAGAACCATTTTTTAAAGACTTAACAATGTTATACATATGAAAAGCATATATTTTAGTTCCATCAGATTCTATTTCATCAAAAGAAGCTTTTTTACCATTTCTGTATGAAATAACTTTCTTACGTTCTTTTATTACATTATCATTCTTATTATTCAATGCTTCTAAATTTTCCATCAAAGAAATAATATTATCTATATATCCTTCTTTTTCTGCAAAATCTTTATCTTCCCTCAATTTACTTTTATTTTCCTCATAAGTTTTTCTCATATCTTTTGTAATATTTTCAATTTTTTCATATTGTTCATCTAATTCAAAAGCAATATTATCTATACCAACATCAGCTATTTTTATCAAACTTATATAAAATTCTAATAAATTAACTTCATCTAAATCATTATATATTTCATTAAAAAAAGTATTAGTAAAATTAGGAGTTTTTAAATAATTTATACCTAAATTAGTAGATAATATAGAAATCATCAGTTTTCTATATTTCATTATAATATCAAATTCTTTTTTTTCTTTTGTTGAATAAATATCCATTAAAAATAATATAAACGTTTCATCGGAACGCATTCTACTTTTTTCATCACTTGTTATATTATTTGTTATCAAATCATTATTAATTCTTTCAAAAACTACATTACCATTTTCTGTAAGAATTTCTTTTGTAATTTGTATGCTTTTTTTATATTTATCATCTATTTCTTTATTTTTTACATTTAATTTATAATTAAATAATGAATAATCATTTTTATTTTCATTCAAAACATTAGAATAAAATTCTATTTCAAATTTAGACTCTTTATTTTCACCATAAATAATATTAGGTTTATATATATCATCTAAAAAATCATTATCAACATTAGCTAAACATATATCCAATATAGCCTCAAATATATTAGTTTTACCTGAACCGTTATGCCCATAGAATAAGCATAATTTTGAAATATAATCATTATTTATTTTTAATACAAAAGGATTATCTTCTATGTTTTCTTTAGTATTATGTTTTTTTGGATCTATTCTAAAATCTAATTCTACTTTATCATAAATAGATTTATAATTTTCTAATGAAAATTTAACTAACATTTTTTATATATTAACCTTTATTTTTTATTACAACGATAAAAATTAATATTTAGTATATATTTTTTTAAAACTTTGTAAATATTAATTTTTATATTATATTATATTTTATTTAAAATACAAACTATTCATAACATCTTTAGCAAATGATATTAAATTACTGCTTATTGTTACAGTTGAAGAAATTGTAAGTATTATAGATTCATTGCCCTTGCCTACTACAGCTATGGCATTAAAGAAATCATTTTTATTTATTTTTGAAGTAAATATGAACTCGGCAAATAAATCATTATATTCTTCTCTTTGTTTTATGGATATAGGAGTAATTACAGAGTATAACTCACCTCTCCTTTCTTTAAATCCATCAAAAAGATCTTTTATAGCCTTATCATCATATATTTCATTGCTGTAGCTTATTATAATTGATATTCTATTATCCAGACTTTCTATTTTTAATATTGAACCATCTATCGAAGCATTGAAATTTTCTGGTACAAGTAAATGAAATTTATCAGGATTGGCTTGAATAGGAACGAATTTATCAATATCAAATTTGGCATTATCCCTCAAATATTTCATATTGTTCATTCTATTTATTATATTAGAATCATTTTTATTTATGGTTAATGCCCTATCCAAAATATCTATTGCATTATCATATTTATACATAGCTCTGTATGCTACTGACATATTAATCATTGATAGAACATCATCATTATCTATAGATATAGCTTTTTGATATTTTTCTATAGCATCATTATACTTGCCTTCAATGGAAAGTATAATACCATATTGTCCGTAAACACTTGAATTCACATCACCAAGGGATATTAATTTTTCTATAACCTTTTTAGCTTCATCATATTCATAAGTGCTTATTAATGCCTCAATCTTATTCTCAAGTAAATCCTTATCATCTTCTATAAAATTAAGAGCATTATTCATCAAATCAATAACAGATTTATAGTCATTTTCTTCGTAATATATGTCAGCTAAAACCAAATAACCATATTTATATTTATTATCTTTTTTTATTAATTCCAAAGCCAGTTTTTTAGCATAAGAGATATTATTTATATCTATAAAATTATTAATCTTCTCTACAATAATATCATTACTTTCTTTTATAATATCAAGAATTTCATCATTTGATGCATTAATAACTTCATTAACCATATTATTATCTCCAATTAACTATGATAAAACCTTTATCTTTATTATTCAAAGCATGTGATTTTAATCTTTTATCCGGATTAACACATACCTTAATGTCGGCAAAATCAAAAAGAGGTAAATCACTTATAGAATCACTGTAAGCTCTGTTTTTATCGCTATGCTTCGTAAAGAAACTTTCAGTATATAATCTGTACCTCTTGGCTGAACCATAACAATTCCTTCCGTACATATATCCAGTATACTTTCCTCTAAAAGTCCATAACTCTGTACCCATACATCTGTCAAAACCTAAATTTTTTGCTATATATTTCGCATATATTTCAAAACTAGCTGTAATTAAAACCAGTGTATATCCTTCTTTTTTTAATCTTTTTATTTCTTCCAAGGCATCTTGATAATAAAGTGTTGGTACTACAGTATCTGCAAATTCCTTGCCTATTTTATCACCGAATTCTATATCTATATTTTTAAATATATGAGCTATTCTATACTTTACGCTTTCATTATTTATTATTTTCAAACAGAATAAAAGGAAATAAGGTATCAAAGCTATATAATAAATTATACTGCTTGGATTCTTTTTTAAATAGAATTTCATAAATGGAACTATAGAATCTTTACTTAAAATCGTTTTATCCAAATCAAAATATGCTACTCTCATCATGAAGTTTATTCTACAACAAAAAAATCATTTGTCAAAGGAATTTACTAAATTTAAGCCCAATTAATAAAAAAAATTATGTAAACTTGATATAAAAAATGTCTTGACTATAAATAAAAATTTATTATAATGTGATTAATAATTTTTATTTTTTTGATAAAAGCAATTAAATAACATAAAAAATTAATTAATAATAAATATTATTAATTTCTATAAATTTAGGAGAAAACATGCTTAGAGAGTTAGTTATATACGGAGATGAAAGACTGCAGCAGGTATCAGGAAAAATAGAAAAAGTTGATGAAGAAATACTTACTTTAATAGATGATATGTTTGAAACTATGTACAAAGAAAGAGGTGTAGGACTTGCTGCTGTACAAATTGGTGTGTTAAAAAGATTAATAGTTGTATCAGTACCAGATTTTGACGATGAAACAAAGCCTGATTTTAAATTAGCTTTAATAAATCCAGAAATCGTATGGCATGGGGAAGAAAAAGAAGTATTAGAAGAAGGCTGTTTATCATTCCCAGAAATAAGAGATGATGTAGCAAGATACAAGCAAATAAAAGTACAGTATATGGATAAAGAAGGAAATGAACAGATATTAGAAGCAGAAGACCATATAGCAAAAGTTCTTCAGCATGAAATAGACCATACAAACGGAATATCCTTCATAGACAGACTTGAATCATATCAAAAAAGAAGATTAAAAAGAGAATTAAAAGAGCTTAGAAACAATACTACACGCGTAATAAAAAAAGCACAAAACAGAGAAAAATTACAGAACAGTTAAATTATAATGATTAAGAACATAATATTTGATTTAGACGGAACTTTAGTAGATTCAATATATGATATTCATAATTGTGTAAATACTACTTTAAAGCATTTCAGCCTAGAAACTATAACAATGGAAGATGCACATAAATTCGTCGGAAATGGAGCAAGACTTCTTATAAAACGTGCTGTTAATAAATATAGTAATAATGAAAATATAGAAGAAGAAGCATATAACTTTTATATGAAATGTTATGAGGAACATTGTGTTGATAATACCAAACTTTATGATGGTGTTTATGATACATTAGAATCATTATATAAACAAGATAAAACTATGTTTATTATAAGCAACAAGCCAAATAAAATGGTAAAAAAAACTGCTGATAAGTTGAATATATTAAAATATTTTAAAGCTGTTATAGGAGATGGTGTTTATCCATACAGGAAACCAGATGCAAATATTTGGTATAGTTTAAAAAAAGACTATAATCTTATAGAAGATGAGACAGTTATGGTTGGCGATGGTGTTCCAGACTATGAATTTGCCATAAATTCAAAAATAAAATGTTTTATTGTTTTGTACGGAATAACCGATAAAAATATACTTTTAAATTTAAAAAACAATTATTATCTAAATTCATTTAAAGAAATTTCCGAACATGTACAATGAAAACTAAATTTTAAAAAAAAGAAATTACATACTTGACAATACTAAAAAATATTTTATATTAGTATGAATTATTTATTAGTAAATCAACAGTTTGGTATTAATTTAACAGTAACAACATGAAAAATAACAAATTTAAGTACACCAAAATCCGCAAAGAGACTGGCATGTTTTCATATTTGGAAGATATGTTAGGCAAAATCAAATCAAAATTTAACAATGACAGCAATGCTACTAGAATCAGAACAACTTATGTTCATTCTACAAGGTATGTCGGCGAAAAAAAGAATAATGTATTTGTAGGTCTTATTAAGAAATTCTCAATCACAGTTCTTTCATTATCTCTATTTATGTTTCTAGCTAATTTCTTAATAATGAATATGCGTCAAACTTCTAATGCTGCAATACTTCCAAATGATAAAATGCCTACAAATATAGCATACAATAAGATATTAGATGAAATGTCGCCGGAACAATTGTCAAGCAATCCTGAAAATAGTTTATCAGAAGTTCCTACTGTAACATCTGCAGTAACTTTAGAAAATGCAACTGATATTTTCTACAATACTATAACAGCAGATAATACATTAGTTGGCGATGGTACAATAGGAATGAAATATGATGAGTATATAATAGAAGAAGGCGACAACTTAACTGTTATTTCAAGAAAAATAGGTGCTAATTTAGATACTATAGTTAGCGTTAATAAAATAACAAATGCCAATAGATTAAGACCTGGACAAAAAATCATAGTTCCTAACCGTAATGGTTTATTATATACTATGAAAAAAGGCGAAACTATAGAAGAAGTTACAGAAAGATATGATGTAGCTTTAAATAGAGTTCTTAGCTTTAATAAAATAACAGATACTAATGCTATAGCTGCTGGAGATGATATATTCTTACCAGGTGCTAAATATACTTTAGATGAAAGAATAGATAAATTCGGACAGATGTTCAGTATTCCTACAACTATCACTAGAATAAGCAGTGTATTTGGATACAGAGTTCACCCTATTACAGGTGTTAGAACTAAACATATGGGTGTTGATATACCTGGAAGACTTAATACTCCTGTATATGCTGCTAGAAAAGGTAAAGTTATATTCGCAGGTTACAGCGGCGGTTATGGTAATTTGGTTATAGTAAGACATGATAAAGGTTACACAACTTATTATGGACACTTAAACTCTATAACTACAAAAGCTGGTGCTAATGTTGGTGTTGGTGTAATGATAGGAAGAATGGGAAGTACAGGAAGATCTACTGGAAGCCATTTACACTTTGAAGTAAGAAGAAATGGTGTAGCATTAAATCCTGCTGATTTCATACCTATCAAGAAATATTTGAGAGGAAGAAGATAAAAATTAATTAAATAAATGAAAAGGACTCACTTTTTGTGAGTCCTTTTTTAATTTATAAAACAATATTCATAACAAAACAATAAAAATTACATATCTAAAAATTTTTATTGTTTTTCAAATAAGAACTAAAATTTTGTTAGAATTTTTACAATATTTATTACTTTTTTGGAAACTACTATTTACAATTATACATTGTTTAGTATAATGTATCACCATGAATGATATAAGAGAAATTATAGACACTTTAAATGAAATACCAGATCCTTTTTCGGTAGATGGAATAATAAAGACTTTTGAAGCTAGTTCTCAAAAAGTGATAAAAAGTTTTGCCATTTATTTTTGTAAGGAAGATAGTACAGAAGCTGCTTTATGGTATGTATCAGCTAATAAAACTGTTATAAACAATAAGGAAAATAATGAACAATATCCATTATTTGCTAGAGGTAATGAATTCGGACATATAGTTATTAATAGCAATAAGGATAAAGATAAAATAGCAATATTAATAAATTATTTGTCTATAATACTTTATAGTGAAAAATTATCATTCTTAGCAAATAGAGATAAATTAACAGGGCTTTATAATAGAGGTTATATATTAAAGTACCTTCAAGAAAAAGAAATATCTAATCAAATATATTCCATAGTAATAATAGACTTGGACAAATTCAAACATTATAATGATACTTATGGTCATAATATAGGAGATCATGTATTAAAGAATGCTTCAAGAGTTATGAAAAAGGCATTAAAAAACATACCTCACAAATCGGTATTAGGAAGATACGGCGGAGAAGAATTTTTAATTGCTTTTGATATAGATAATAAAGATATTCTTTTTGACGCTATGGAAAAAATTAGAATTGATTTAATGGAAAGTGATTTTTCTACAGAAGAATATTCATTAAAGGCAACTGCTTCTTTAGGCGGGGCTATCAAAGAAAAAAATATAACACTAAGAGCATTCATAAATAAAGCAGATCAATCATTATATAATGCAAAAGAAACAGGAAGAAACAAATCTATAATATTAGATCTTTAATTTAAAATTCAACAATGAATGATATGTCTTTCCTATTCTATGATATTCATTTACAAGTTTAAATCCTTCTTCTTCTATTGTATCTACAAGTAATTTATAAGGATACATTTTACTGTTGCCGTTAGCAATAGCTGTAAAGTACAAAGATGTAGCCTGTATTGAAAATGCTGATGATATATATTTTTGTTTATCCCATAATGGTTCTAATACAAATATATCAGTATCTTGATCAGAAACTTCTTTTACCTTCCTCATTATTAATTTTATTTGTTCTATAGAAAAACAATCTAAAAATTGACTCATCCAAATAACATCGCAATTTTTTGGTAACTTATTTTCTTCTTCCAATATGTTCATAGGGAAGTACTCTACTCTACTCGAAAAATTATTATCATCTATATTTTTTTTAGCTAATTTAATTTGACCTTCTAAATCTACTAATGAACATATAACATCATTATTATATTTCAATGCTGATATAGAAAACTTTGCTGTATTAGCACCTATATCCATAATATTTTTTCTGCTCTTTTTAAAAATAATAGGCAAAGAACTTTCATAACAGCCGTCAGAATAATAGTTGTCAAAATCTATCCAACTTTTTCTGTCGCTTTCAGGAATGGAAGATAAGCCCTTGTATATTGTTTCGTAATCTCCAAATACTTTCAGTCCTTCTGGCTTTGAATTTTTTAAACTGTCATTTAAATAAAACATTCCCTTATAGCATATATCATTTACAAAATTAATATTTACTCTTGTAAGATTATCATTGATAAGGAAAAATCCTGTTTTACCCAAAATATATTTATAAGGATTAGAATCTTTTACGATTTTTATTAAAGAAAGTCCTAAACTTAGTTCTAGTAAAGTAGAAAGAGCATAAGATGATAAATTTACCTTTTTTAAAATATCTTCTTCTGTGATTCCAGCATCTCCTGCTTCTTCTATAATCTTTAATATATTAAAATCTATCATGCATTTTGAAACTTGAAATATAATAGGAGCAAAAGCTATTTTTTGAGCTTCAAATCTAGCATCTATTGCTTTAATATCATCATTATAAAATTCTTCCAACATAAAATATCCAAAAGTATTTTTTTTGAGTATAATAAGAAAATATAAAAAAGTCAATAAAACAGAGCATATAAAAAAGTCACTTTTATTTAGCTTTAAGAGTTATAAAGCTAAATAAAAGTGGGAGATTATTTATGAAAAATACTATATATTATAACCATTCTTAAAGTATATGGTAAAAAATAAATAATATTTTTTCATTTTTTACAAAAATCATAACTAAAATTATATTTCTCTTAAAAGCACCACATCTTTATCTTTAATCATAGTATTGCCTCTAGGAATAACAGTTCCGCCTTCTCTCTTTATCATTACTATCAAATTGTTATTAGGCAAATGTAAATCCTTTAATTCTTTATCTCTCCAAGGGTGATGAACATTAATATGTATCTCTCTAAGACTTATATCATAATACTTAGTCTTTTTAGCATTCAATATAACAACATCTCCTTGTTCAATAACAGTTTTTCCATTAGGAATAATAGTTGTTTCGCCTCTTTCTATAGTTACAATTATAGAATCCTCTGGAAGTTCTATTTCCATTATAGGTCTTCCTACCCAATGATGATGAGGAGGTATTGTAATTTGTATAAGCTCCATATCAGAATCATCTACATAGTCGTTGAATGTTTTAAGTACATTTTCATCTGAGTCAACTAAATCTAATTTTTTGGCCACAAAAGGAAGCAATGTACCTTGGAATGATACGGATATTATAGCTAGGAAAAATACAATGTGGAATATATCATAACTTATATTGTTGTTATTAACTATTACAAATATTGCAAATACTATTGATGCTGCCCCTCTAAATCCTGCAATCATAACTAATAACTGTTTTTTAAATGCCACTTTAAATGGTGTAAGCAATGAAAATACCGCTATAGGTCTTGCCACAAATGTTATAAAAAGTGCTACATAAATAGCTGTAGGAGCAATATTGAATATTCTTGAAGGGAAAGACAGAAGTCCTAACAAGAAGAATAATACCATTTGCATAAGCCCTGTAACACCATCAAAGAAATGCACTAAAGTAACTTTATTTTTAATTCTAGTATTTCCTAAAACTATACCAACTAAATAAACACTTAAATATCCATTACCGCCAATTACAGCAGAAAGAGAATAAGAAAGCAATGCTACAGCAAGTACAAATATAGTATCAAGTCCATTAACTGAGAATTTAAATCTTCTAAGAACATTATAAGCCATAAATGATACTGCAGCAGCTACAATCAAAGCAAAAACAATTTGAGCAAATACCATATATATAATAGCAAAAGGACTTGTTAAAGTATGCCCTAAAAGCCCTAAAAATATAACGGTAAGCATATATGACATAGGGTCGTTACTTCCGCTTTCAAGCTCTAATAATGAAGCCAAACCGTCTTTAAGGTTCAAATTTCTGGAACGCAATATTGAGAATACTGAAGCAGCATCTGTTGATCCTATAACAGAGCCTATTAAAAAGCTTTCAAACAATTCAAATTTAAGAACAAAATAACATAAAGCACCTGTTACCATAGAAGTAATAAAAGTACCTATAAATGACAAAAGAAAAGCTTTACCGGCAACAGGTTTTGCTGCCTTCCAATTTGTTCCAAATCCGCCGTAAAACATAATAAATATCAATGTTATAGTACATAACTGTTCAGCAACTTTATAATCATCAAACTCTATCTTCAAAAGTCCGTCTGTACCAAATATTATTCCCAAAAACAAAAAAAGCAAAAGAGAAGGTACTCCTACTTTAGTTGAAATTTTACTGACAATTATACAAAGAATAATTATTATAGATGATAATAATATTGAAAAATTCATGAAAATATAAATCCTATTAAAATAAAACTACTATATTATATATACTATTTTAAAAAAGTACATATAAAATAACAAAAAAATTTAATTGTAAAAAACGCCCAAACATTATAACATTTTATATATGAGACCTAATTTTGAAGATATAAAATCATACGAAGAATTTAATAAATACTATTGGTATCATAATGAATTAAAATCTATATGCAAACAATTAAATATTAATCATATAGGCAATAAAAAAGAATTAAATAAAAATATAGAAGAATATTTCAATGGAAATTTGATACCCAAAAAGAAAATAAGAAACATTAAAAAAATAAAATATACTAAAAATTTTTAAGTTTGTCAATTTTTTTATTGTTCTTTTTCCCGCCGCAAAAAGAACCAAAAAGTGCAAGTATAACATTAGTACTAAATCATACTAAAATAGTATTACATGTAAGATAGATTATTAATTTAAGCTAAAATGTAGCCCTTTTGCTTCTTTGTGGCAACAAAAGAAGTGGGGTCTGGGGCAAAGCCCCAGATATAAAAACAAAAATATAAATTTATTTTTGACAAAATATAGTTGTTTAGGTATATACAAATATTAATTTAGATTCAAAATTATTAGAATGCAGTTTTGCTTTTAATAATAAATTCAGAGAATTATTTTCTAAATATACAAATCAAAATAAATTTAAATTCAATGCTGATATGGCAGCAGTTTGGAAAAAAGTAAAAGAAAACAATGATGCTAATTTCACTATAAAAGATATGATTGATGTTTATTATAAAAAAAATAATTATGCAAAATATGATAATACTTCATGTCAATGGAATAAATTCTTAAAGGATTTCTGCAATGATGATAGAAATAAAATTTTTAAAAATAAATTAAAAGCAGCTTCTATACTTTGGAATATAGTAAAAAATTCTGATAAAGAAAAAATATACTCTTATAATCTAGTAGAAAATAATTATGATAAATTAAAAGAATATTTAAATGATTGATTAGTTATCATAATACAATAATATAATTTTTAATAATAAAATGTAATCATAATATTTTTTATAATTATAGTTTCCGATAATAAAGAAGAATTTTTTATGATTTTTTATAATATATAAAAAATCTAAATCATAAAAAAATAATAAAAGAATTTTTAATTATTACGAGAATAGAAACGATATATAATCACTTCTATATAAAAACAGGAGATACAAATTATGAGAGTTACTGAACAAGCCCAATTCAATAGAACAGTTAGTACAATAAAAAGAAACTATAATGAGATGGAAGCTTCTCAAACTAGATTATCTACTGGTCAAAGGGTACAGTACCCTCACCAGAATGTTACTTCAACTATAAATTCTATCTACTACAGAACTAGAATGTCTTCAGTTGATAGATACCAAAATAATATAGTTGATGGTAAAGAAAAATTAAGCGTAGCACATGATTCTATGTCTGGAATAACAGAAGCTTTAAATAGAGCTAGAGATTTAGCAGTACAAGGTGCAAACAGTACTTATGGTGCTGATGACAGAGCAAAAATGGCTATGGAAGTTGAAGAAATGTTAGAAAGAATATATGACATTTCAAAAACTCAAAGCAAAGGCGAATTTATATTTTCAGGTACAAGTATAAAAACTGCCCCATTCAGAGCATTTTACGGACATGATGAAAAAGCTGGACGTTCTTTAATAAAATCTGTTATATATGAAGGTGATGCTAATGCTCAAAACAGAGAAGTAGAAAATGGTCAAGTTATCAATGTTGCTACTCCAGGTAACTATGCTTTCTGGGGTACTGATATGGAAATTATTTCTACAACAGATGCTTCTACTTATGTAGCTGCTGAAAATCAAGATATTATGATTGATGATATGGTTATCAATATCAAACAAGGTGATAATATCGAAGCAATAGTTCAAAGAATAAATGATGCTAATGGAAATGTAAGTGCTAGCATAGGCGATTTAAAAGGCGGAGAAAAAGTTATACAATTAAAAACAGGAACACCTCACAAAATATTATTACAAGACTTATCAGGCGGTACTGTACTACAAGATATAGGTTTAGTAAGAGTTGGTGCTCCTAATACTCCAGAAAACAACTATGAGCCTAGTGCTTTAGTTACTGGAAAAAGCGTATTTGAAACTTTAATATATTTAAGAGATGCAATGCTTAATGATGATGTAAGAGCTATAGGTTCTGAGGCTTTAGGTTACATAGATAGTGCTTTAGACAATGTTGCTACTGTACAAGCTAATGCTTCATCTAAAGTAACAAGATTAGATATGGGTTATGCTAGCTTTGAAGATCAAAAATTGGCTATTGAAGAAGCTTTAGCTAAAAATGAAAATATTGATTATGCTGAAGAAATAGTTAACTTCAATATGTGGCAATATGCTCATAATGCTTCCTTACAAACAGCAGGAAGATTATTAGGCAGAACTCTTATGGATTATTTAAGATAAATAAAAACTATTAAATATAAAAAATAAATGCTGACAATCTAAAAAATAAAAAGGATAAAAGGAAATTATTATATGCCTGAAATAGAATCTAGGATACTGGGAAAAATAGAAGTTTCAGATGACTCTCTATATCATTTAAATGGTACAATATTAGCTTTTGAAGACTATGATGAGTTCTATTTAGTTAATATGGACGAGGAAGGAACATTTAAAATCCTACAATCTAAAGACAATAAAAATGTATGCTTTATACTTATTGATCCATTTTTGGTATTCAAAAATTATGAACCAGATGTTCATGATGATGATATAAAGTATTTAGGCATAGAAAATAAGGAAGATTTATACCTTCTTACAATTGTCAGCATTCCAAATAATGATTTAAAAACTATGAGTGCTAATTTGGTAGCACCTGTAGTTTTTAATATCAAAAATCATAAAGCTAAACAATGTACTGTTTCCGGAGATAAATATACTACCAGACATTCTATTCTATTAGAAGATGGTGATAATAATTCAGAAAATAAAACAGAAGAAAGGAGTTCATAACAATGCTTGTACTTTCTAGAAAAATTAATCAAAGCATAGTAATAGGTGATAATATAGAAATAATGCTCGTTGATATAAGAGGAGATCAAATCAAACTAGGCATTAATGCACCTAAAAATGTAAAAATATTCAGAAAAGAAGTTTATGAAGAAATAGAAAGCCAAAACTTAGAAGCTTCCAAAGAGGCTACTGCTGATAAATTAAATATTTTGAGCAATTTTGTTAAAAATAAATTTGGAAGTAAAAAATAATCTTAATTATAATCTTTTTATTTTAAATCTTTTTTATTTATTCTAATTAAACTTATTAATTTAACCGCTGAATGGATTAATCAAACCGCCGTTTCTTATTAAATTAATTGGTGTTAGTATCAAATATGATATTATTACATTGAATAATGATATTATAGAAGAAAATATTAAAATCATATTATAAGTTTCAAGCAGTTTATTTATAGAAATATATACAGAATCTGGTATATCTATTTTTAAAAATATTTTTATCAAAATCAAAAATGTATTTAATATTAAAGATACAGCAAATATTACAATCATACCCTTCCAAGCATGAGATAAATCTGCAGGGCTTAATTCCATATGAGAAGCTATTGATATTGATAAATATAAAAATATCCAAAATGTTATACTTTTAAATGAAGAATAAGTAATCACATTTTTTATTATATTAATGAAAATATTATATGTATATACAAAAATATTAGAAACACTGTAATATAGCACAGATAAAATTTCTGAATTGAACATTTGTTTATATTGAACATGAGGCATTTTGAATATATTGCTTTTTAATTCAGGAGCCAATAATATAAATAATAAATAAACTATTAATGTGCCAATTATAATAGGGCCAACACCTATAAAGAAATTTCCTATTTGCTGATACCAGCTCCTAGAATCATAACTATGAAGTACATACCCTATTGTGTCTGACTTTGTATTGAATAATTTAATATCATTGATTTTATGTCTGAATATTAAACAAAATAAAGCATGAGAAAGTTCATGTATAGGAGTTCCTATCCAGCCAGTAAGATATACTTCCGTTTTTGAACCTAATGTTTTAGCGAATATTCTTCTTGTTAAAGATGAAAGAACATATAGTATAAAACCAAACAGTATAATACTGCCGAATAGTCTGAATAAATCTATAATTGTTTTTGATAAAATAACAACTATAAAATAAATAAAATCTTTTATCATATAAAACTCTATATTTATCAATTTATCGGAAGAAGATGACCTTAAATTTAATAACAAACAAATAAAACAATAATTATAAATTGCACTTGAAAAAATAAGATTTCTACTATAAACTAATACGACATTATTATATAATGTCGATTGTATTACAATATTAAATAATATCTGTTTTGCAACATATAAATACTAAACGCGGAGAAAAAATGAAAAAGTTCGTATGTCTACTATTACTATTATTTAGTTCTTTTGCATTTGCTATAGATGATATAATAGACAAAGATAACATGCATAATTTAATAGATGGTGTAACATCAACAAGATTCGGTTCTGACAGAGTAAGCACAATATACGATTTTGCTCCTATGATGAATCACAACACTCCTTTCAAATTAGGGGTTGCTATACTAGATTTATCACATATAGTTGATAACAGCTATTCAAATCAAGATGGAAAAAGAAAGTTAGCATTTGTACCTAAAGGATTTGTTGGTTTAAGTTATGGAATGTTTGCTTTCGGATATCAATTTAACTTATATAATGACCTTACTGATAAAAATGCACCAATAGCACATAGCCATTCTTTTTCATTCGGATTTGCAAATGACAGATATAGATTATCTTTCCCTGTATCATTCTCTTTTGGAGATCAAAATTATTATGGCGGAAAAGTATCTGTAAGTACAACACCAAAATTTAGTTTTCTCTTTAGAGGCGGATTATTAGATGAATTTACTATGTCAGTTCATTATGGTATACAGCTTTCAAGTACACCAAAAGAAGTATCCGGCAGTAAAACACCTCCTATGGTTATTGGAGGATCTTTATATGGTAATATAATGCTTACAAGATTTGATAATTTCCCTGTACAAATAAGTTTGCCTATTAAATTGGCTTATTATTATGGTATAGGAGCTAGATGGGCAACTATAGATGCTGGATATGCTGATGATGCTTTAAATAACTATTACTATAGTGATGTTGAACAAACAGAAAGAGCTACTGACAGTATGAGATTCTATGTATTACTTCCTGCCAAGTTTGAAGCTAAATTGGGTGCTTTATACACTTATATAATGCCTAGACTTATGTTTGAAGGAAACATATACAAAACTGACGGCGAATACAATTTGCATTATGGTGTTGAAGGAGAACTTCAAGTTACCCTTATTGAAAACCTTACATTTGGTTTGACTGCTTATGCTGAAGGACAAGGTATAATGAAAAAAAGTGCTGATTTCAATATAAATAATGCATTCGGCGGCGGAATAGATGTTTGGGGAATTTGGAGATATTAAAAAATATGATAACCAATTTCGCAAAATCTAAAATAATAGCAGCTATATCATATTTATCTATAAAATATACTAGACATAATTAATATACCTTTTCTATAGTCTATAGAATTCAAATTAATATCATTTTTAATTTAATTTTATTTAATATATAAAGGAATAATAGTATGTCTAATAATAATTTACCGGAAATTTTTGAAACATTTAATGATGCACGCAAAAAAGGCTTTATTACAATGAAAGAAGAAAAAGATAAAGGAAGAAATGTAGTAGGCACTTTTTGTACATATACACCAAAAGAAGTAATATATGCAGCTGATGCTATAGCAGTATCATTATGCTCTACAAATGATGAAACTATACCAGAAGCTGAAAAATATTTACCTAAAAATTTATGCCCATTAATAAAATCAAGCTATGGTTTTGCTATTACTGATAAATGTCCATATATGTATTTTTCTGATATTATAGTTGGAGAAACTACATGCGACGGAAAGAAAAAGATGTATGAACTTTTGGGTGAAATAAAAGATACTCATGTAATGCAGCTTCCTCATTCAAGAAATGAATTCTCTATAGCACTTTGGCAAAATGAAATAAAAGAACTTATAAAAAGATTAGAAAAAAAGTTTAATGTAACAATTACAGAAGAAAAATTAAAAGAATCTATAAAATTATGCAATGAAGAAAGAAAAATAATAAAAGAGTTTTTTAATTTAGGAAAATTGATACCATCGCCTATTAAAGGCAGTGATATGCATGAAGCTTTGCAGGCATCTAATTATAAATTTGACAGAAAACTCTATATGGAAGAAATAAAAAAATTAGTAGATACTCTTAAAGAAAAACATGAAAAAGGAGAATCTCCATTCACTAAAAATACACCTAGAATATTAATAACAGGCTGCCCTACTGGAGGACTTGTAGATAAAATTATAAAACAATTAGAAGAAGTTGGATCAAGTGTTGTTTGTTTTGAAAACTGTGTTGGAACTAAAAGTTTTGAAATGCTTGTAGATGAAAATAAAGATCCAATAGAAGCTATAGCAGAAAGATATTTAAATATACCTTGTTCTGTTATGAGCCCTAATGATGAAAGAATGGATATAATAAAACAATATATAGATGAATACAAAATTGATGGTGTTGTAGATGTTACTTTAAGTGCTTGTCATACTTATGCTGTAGAAAGTGAAAAAGTAAGACGTACTGTAGAAGGATGCGGAAAATCATATTTACAAATAGAAACTAATTATTCTAACAGCGACAGCGGACAGCTTAGAACAAGATTAGAAGCATTTGTTGAAATGTTATAATTTCAATTTTTCAATATAAATAAAAATTGTAAGCCTATAATCAATTATTATAAAGCTTGCAATTTTTATTAATTTATTATTAAACATTCTATAAAAACAAAAAACAAACAAAAGTTAGTATGATTGGGATATATTATGATATATTTTGATAATGCAGCAACTACATTAAAAAAGCCTGATACTGTTGCTAAAGCAGTTTTTGAAGCTATAAATAGTTTTGCCAATGCTTCGAGAGGCTCTTATGAATCATCTTTAAATAGTGAAAGAATTATACTAGAAACTAGAGAGAGAATAGTAAAACTTTTTAATGGATATAGTCCTAATTATGTTGCATTTACAAGTAATTCAACAGAGGCATTAAATACAGCCATTAAAGGAATAATAAATAATTATCAAGATACACATATCATAACAACTTCTTTAGAGCATAACAGTGTTTTAAGACCTCTTTATGAAATGGAAGAACTTGGAGCAGAAATTACAATAATAAAAGCAAATACTGATGGTAAAATAGATTATAATGAAATAGAAAAAAATATAAAATCAAAAACAAAAGCTATTATTTGTACACATGCCTCAAATGTTACAGGAGATGTTTTAGATATAGACTTCATTGGTAATTTATGTGCAAAACATAATATATTATTTATATTAGACGCCTCACAAAGTGCGGGAAGCATTGATATAGATATGAAAAAAAGTAATATAGATATTATTTGTTTTACTGGACATAAAGGTTTAATGGGGCCTCAAGGAACAGGAGGATTATGTATAAAAAAAGGAATAGAAATTAAACCATTAAAAACAGGCGGTTCAGGAATAAAAACATATTCAAAAACTCAGCCGGAAAATATGCCTACAAGACTTGAAGCCGGTACTTTAAATGGGCATTCCATAGCTGGTCTTAATGCTGCTTTAAAATTTATAGATAAAGAAGGCATAGAAAAAATTAGAAAACATGAAAAAGAATTAGCAAATTATTTTTATAACGGCATTAAAAATATAGATAATATAAAATTTTATGGTAATTATGATACAGATAATAGAACTTCAATAGTAGCTTTAAATATAGGCGATATTGATTCCGGAAAAATTTCTGATATACTAGCAAATGAATTTGATATAGCAACAAGATCCGGCGGTCATTGTGCTCCGCTTATGCATACATCTCTTGATACTGTAAAACAAGGAATAGTAAGATTTAGTTTCTCTTATTTTAACACAATAGATGAAATAGAAATAGGCATTAATGCTGTAAAAGATATAAGTAAGCGTTTTTTATAAAATAATTATTAAAGGAAATAAAAATGTATTATATTGGTATAGATATAGGATCCACTGCTTCTAAAGTGGCTGTTTATGATTCTGAAAAAAATGACTTTATAGAATTATTTATGATTCCAACAGGCTGGTCTGGAGTTGAAGCTGCATCAAAAATACTAGAAATGCTTAAAGAGAAAAATATAGATAAAGAAAATTCATATTTTATAGGTACTGGTTACGGCAGAGTATCAATAGAATATGCCAATAAAACTGTAACAGAAATAACTTGTCATGCCAAAGGAGCAAATTACTTATTTAATAATTTAGACGGAACATTGATTGATATAGGCGGACAGGATACAAAAATAATAAGTATAAGAAACGGCAAAGTTGACAATTTTATTATGAATGATAAATGTTCTGCTGGTACTGGAAGATTTATAGAATTAATGGCAAATTCTTTGGGCTGTTCTATACCTACCCTACTAGATGAAGCTTCAAAATGCAATAGTACAGATGTTGTTATAAGCTCTATGTGTACAGTTTTTGCTGAAACAGAAGTTATAAGTCTTAAAGCAAGCGGAAAGCAAAAAGATGAAATTGCCTATGCTATAGTAAATTCTGTTGCAAATAAAGTTGCCTCTCTTTGCGGAAAATTTAAAGATAATACCTACTTTCTTACAGGCGGATTATGCGTATTTGATTATTTAATAAAAACATTAGAAAAAACTTTAGGAGGTAAAGTTATCACTAACAGCAAAGGTCAGTATGCTGGTGCTATAGGAGCTGCTATTATAGGTTTTGAAAAAAATTCATCTGATAAAAATAATATAAAATCTGAAACTTCAAACATAGCAACAAAAAAAGAAGATAAAGAAAAAAGATTAATAATAACTTTCAATACTACAACTGATGTTATGAGAGCAGAAAAAGTTTTCAAAGATATTATGCTAAAGAATAATGAAACTTTAGGAAAAATAATATCTATACCAAGTGAAATATCAGCAGGCTGCGGTATGTCTTGGGAAAGTGAGATATTTTTTAAAGATAAATTGATAGAAGCATTAAAATCAAATGATATAGAATATGATAATTTCTATGAGATAAATAAATAGATTTTATAATATAGTTAAACAATATTTTATATAAATAAATTTGTATATCCCTAAACAACTATATTTTGTCAATTTTAGTTTTTTCAATTTTATTGCTTGTGGTGGCTTTGCCCCCACACCCCCAGTTCTTTTGTTGGCATAAAGAACCTTATATCCTCGACAGGCTCGGATACGCTTCGCGAAAGACTGCATTTTTAGGATATATACTATATTTAATAGGCATGTTTTTAATATAAAGTTCTAGCAATTGCGTTTTTTGCTACTTTTTTGTGAGACAAAAAAGTAGAGAAAATTTACATAAAGTGCATCGGTTGACAAACTTAAAATTTTTCAGTATATACTGAAAATTTTTAAGTTTGTCATTTTTTTAATCTATTGTATAATAACAATATGGATTTTAATTTAACAGACGAAGAAATAAAATT
>NZ_JAWLQI010000048.1:0-25674 GCF_036997785.1 Brachyspira pulli | reverse complement strand
TTGGAGTAAAAATGCAGTTTTTTTGGTTCTTTTATACCAATAAAAGAACTGGGGTATGGGGCAAAGCCCCATATATTAAAAAGAAAATATAATTTTAATTTTGACAAAATATAGTTGTTTAGGTATATACTAAAAATTTTTAACTTTGTAATTTTTTTATTCAACTTTTCCCGCCGCAAAAAGTTGCAAAAAGTGCAATTATAAAATTAGTACTAAATCATACTAAAGTTGTCTTACATGTAAGATAGGTTATTAATTTGAGTTAAAATATAGTCCTTTTGCTTCTTTGGGGCACCACCGAGTAGGTACCTTGCCTACGGCACACAGAGCGTCGGCAAAAGAAGTGGGGTTTGGGGGCTACTCCCCTAAAATAATAACAATATAAAAACTAAAATTGATAAAATATAGTTGTTTAGGTATATATAAATCTATTAATCTATTTCTCTAATAACTTTAAAGAAATTATTAATAGATTTTTGAGATATTAAATTTTGTTCATAGTATTCTATTATATTATTTTTTAATAAACCAGAAGATAATGCATCTTTATTATTTTTATCTATTTTGTATTTTTGTTTATCTTCATCATCAAACAAATCTTCTATTGTGATAAAATCAGAATCTATATCTTTAATTTGTGTTATTTTTAAATTAGTGTTTTCTGCCAATTTTCTAAACTGATCTGCTGAATCATCACCATCAATTAGTAAAATAGGGTGGGCAGATAATTGACATAAAGAATCTATTATATTTTTTTTCCTTTTTTCATCATTTGGTCTTCCGACTCCATTAATTGGCATGAATGCAATATTACTTTCTTTATTTTCTATATGCTCCATTAATATTTTGAAAGCTGTAAAATAATTATAATCTGTTATGCCTTCAACATATATAATTTTAGTATTTCTGGTAATATCAATATGTTGTACCCCAAAAGCATTAACTATCTTTTCTAATGTATCTACTTTTCCGTAAGTTGCAGAGAAATCATTTTCTATTTTTACTCCTATATAATCTTGTTTTCTTTCTACTATTTTTAATTCATCTAAATAATTAATGTCTGCAAAATATGGTATTTGTATAGATGTTATTATTGTAACGCCATTATCTTTTGCGAATCTTTTTAGAAAATTTCTAAGGTCTTTTATTAAAGGTACAGATAAATGCTGTTCCGGTTCATCAATAATAATTATATCTCCTTTTTTTAATTCATTATTATTTATGGTATTAAAGAATAAACTGAAAAACCAATTAAAGCCTTCTGATTCATTTTCTAAATTTGTGAGTCCGTTTTTAGTTTCAAAATATATTTTTATAAAATATTCATCTAATGATATTTTAAAAGTATATTCATTATTTGATTTGTACAGTTCATTAAATTTTTTGGATATAGTAGTTTCTAAAAGTTTATTTATTTCATTTTCTATTTGTTTTGTAAATGCTACATCTGATAATATATCATTGTAATTATTTAATAAGTAATTGTACATTTCCATATTATTAGTTGATTTAAATAAAGAGTATAAAAAATCTGAATTATCTAAAATATTTTTTGCTTTAAATTGATAGCAATCTTGATAGTTTCTGTAGCATTGTATTATAAGTTCTTCATTTTCTATATTTTTATTATGAACATATACATTGTTATTTACACAATCAATTTCTTTTAATATATTTTCAATTTTTTCTATATCATTATTATTGATTGTATTCTCATTGAATACAAAATCATAATGTTTAGAAGTTTGATTTAATTTGTAATATTGAGTATTAAGAAGGCTTGTTAATAATTTTAATTTATCTGTATTATTATCATATTTAGAAATTATATCTAATATTGATGCTGCTGTATAATCTAATATATCTTCATTAGTATATTCTTCTTTTGTATTATTACTGTTTCTATAATTATATTCATAAATTGGATATATAGTTTGTTCTTGCTGTAAATAATTATTTTCATTATTAGAATTAGTTTGAAATATATGATTTATCAATCTTGTTAAATAATTTTTATCAAAAACAATATTATTTGTATTTTCTTTTAATAACTCCCATACAATAGAATCATTTTCTGCATGACCTTTATATTTTAGTCCTATATCTGTTTCAATGAATATATTTAACTCTGCTTTACATGATATGAAACCTTCTATTTTTGGATTATCTTTTTTAGCTTCTATACCGCCTTTAAATGTTTTTTCTATTGCTTTTAATATATTAGTTTTACCAGAACCATTAGCACCTATAATACTTATTAAAGCTCCTTGTTCTAAATCTCCATTAAGATATAATCTGCCATATTTTAATTCACATTCTTTATTTTCAGGATCTTTATTAACTATTACAGGATTAATATTTCTAAAGTTTTTGATTGTTATATACCTTTTCATAAATGTTCTCCTTAAATAATAGAAATATTTTGTGCAGACATATTATAAATTTTTTTTATTTTTTCAAGTTTTTTGTTTGATAGTTTGTGAATTTTGTTTAAATAATTTTGTTAAACAAAATAGTTAAAATAAAAGGGACTGTAATTTTCTTACAGCCCCTTATTGTTTTTATTAATATATAACTTATTTATTTAATGCTTTTGATAATTCAGCATATCCGCCATTTTTTAGATAATTAATATTTTTGAAGCCTAAATCAATCATTATTTGAGCAGCTTGTCCGGCACGGTTTCCTGATTTACAATGTAATAGATAAGTTTTGTTTTTATCCAATTTAGATACTTTAGTTTTGAAGTCAGCAGCTTTGAAATCTATATTAACAGAATCTTTTATTGCTCCTGTTTCTTTAACTTCTGCTGGTGTTCTAACATCTATTACAGTGATAGATGGATCAGATTTTAATAATTCTACTACTTTGTTAAGTTCTAAACCGTTTGCTTTTGCTTGTGAATATGCCTGCAAACTCATAATTAATAGTGTTAAAATACTGAAAGAAATAATAATGTGTTTTCTCATAATAAAAAACTCCTAATTTAATTAAACTTATTATAATAATAACACTTTAAATATTATAGTCAATGAAATTTGACAAATATTTTTATATAAGGTATAGGGGTATATTATAATGTAAAATCTATAGGATCATCGAAATATTTGATTAAACTAAACATCATTAAACTTTTAAGAGTAGGAATAACAGAATCATCTAAATTTATCATGAATAGTTTAACTTTAAGAGATTGAAGATTTTTATATAATTTAAGAATTTTAGCTATGCCAGCACTATTGATTTCTCTAACATTTTTCATATCTAGTACAACAGCAGGCATTCTAATATTACATGCTTCATCTGAATCTTCTATAAATTGTTTTATTTCATCAGGAGTGGAAAGATTGGCTTCCATAACTATGGATATATATTCATTATTAAATTCTATAGCCAAAATCAAATCCTTTTATAAGAAATAAGTTTATAAAAAGAATGTGGGCAGGGAGGGATTCGCACCCCCGTAGACTCACGTCGACAGATTTACAGTCTGCTGCCATTGACTGCTCGGCCACCTACCCATATTAATTTGAAAACGTGAGATTATAATAGCATGTATAAATAAAAATGTCAATAGTTATTATTATTTTTTTTATATTTTTGTATCTTTTTATTGTATAATGATGTATAATTAGTATATAGTTTGTTTTTAATGGGGATTAGAATGCGAAATATTCTTGTTATAATGATTGTAATTAGTTTTTTAGTTTTTTCTTGCAGTTCGGCTAAATATAAACTAGAAAAAAAGGCTTCTGGAAATAATTCTTTTGAAACTGCTCAAAAGATTAATAAAGATGGAATAACTGGACAGTTGGAAGGGGATAAGGAAGATTATTATTATTTTACTGTTGAAGATAGTACTAAAATTATAGATTTTTATGTATCAAATTCAACTTATTCTCCTGTAATAATGACTTTATACGATTATCAAACTAATATTATAAAATTGATAAGCGAGCCGTCTACAGAAAAAGATAATATAAAAGAAACTAATACAAATGCTATATCAGATGATACTAATGCTACAGTTGCTTCTAATAAAAATAATGCAGAAGATATTATATATTCAACTCAAATAATGAAAGGAATATATTTGAAGGCTTCAAGCAATCCTGATGAAAACAAATATTATATATCTATAGCCTCAAAAGAAAATGTAAAAGAAAATATTAATTATTCTTTTATTTTACAGAAAAGAGACTATAAGGAAAGTGATGAAATAGAGCCTAATGATAAAATTTCAGCTGCTCAAATAATAGATGTAAATAGCGATAACAGACTCTATACTATAGAAGGATATTATGGTCAAACTTATAATCCTACATTAAAAACCGGTGATTTAAAAAATATGGAAATAGATGCTTATAAAATAACAAACAGTTCTTTTAATACTTATTCTATTTCTATAGAGCTTTCAGGCGTTCCAGCCATCGATGCTAGTATAAGACTTTATGACCAAAAAGGTAATTGGATAACTATGAAAGATATTAATAATACAGGAGATGGAGAAACAGTTGATAAATTAATACTGTATCCTTATATGTCTTATTATTTTATATTGGCTACTACAAATGCAGTTAATAATATACCTTATAGAGTAAGCATTATAGCTAAGCCTTTCGATAAATACACAGAACATGAACCTAATAATAAACCTCAAGAGGCTCAAACTATAGAATTTAATCAAACATATAAAGGTGCTATAGATTATTCTTATGACAGAGATTATTATAATTTCAGCGTGCCTATAAGATCCAGCGTTAAAATTTCTTATTTCTTAATAGATTCTCAGGCTATTAATATAAGTATTTCTAATGATGTTTTAGGAAAAGTTGCCTCAATGCCTCAAACAGATGATGAACAGGTAATAAGTTTAGGACAGGGAAGATATTATCTTATATTTGAAAGAGATTTGACTAAAGAAAAATGGAGAAAAGGTTATTCTAAAGCTAGAAACTATGAATTTACTATGAGTGTTTCTAATGAAATAAGCGGAGATTATAATTACGGTTATTATGATGATTTGTATAATAACACCAACGCTTATGAAACAGATTATTATAATTACAGCAACAATTATTTAAATAATGAGGATAATGCTGTTCAGGAAGAAACATTTGAAGAAAATTTGGAAAGCAATTTCAATAATACTAATAATGTAATAATAATAAGACCGGAAGATTATAATTCTGAATATTATTATTACAGCAGTGAAGAATATACTAATGAGTATACTAATACTGAAGAAGGAGATACTAATAATAACACAGAAAATGATGAAAATGTGTATAGATTAGATAATAATAATGATCAGTATTATGAGAATTAATTATTTTTGCTATTGCTAAAGAATATATTTTATAATATACTATCTTTTAAGTGTAAATTTGTTTTATAAACATGTAAAATATAATTTAAAAAGACGGTTTGTATGATAAAGAAATTATTTAATAAGAAGAAAGAACAATCTATTTCTGAATCTGTATCAGCAAATACTGAAAATAAAGATAGTAAGAAAAAAAGAAAATTTAAAAAAAGATATATTCCATTAATTCTGCTTTTTATATTAATTATAGGAGTTGTAGGAGCTAGAATATATTTTAATAATGAGAGAGTAAAGAATCTCATTCAGGATATTGTATACTCATCTATGAATAGGAAATTGGAAATAGGTGACTTTAGTTATGGCTTATTATTTCCAAAAGTAGAAATGAGTAATGTTGTTCTTTATAATTCATCTAATTTTAATAATGAAGAAAATATAAAATTGGATAATTTAAGAATAAAATTTTCATTGTTCTCATTATTCTTTTTGAAGCTTCATGTTCAAGATATAACAATTGATAATTTATATGTTTATATGTTCACTGATGAAAGCGGAAATTGGAATCTTCCAGATATGCCGCCTTCAGAACCTAAAGTGAAAGATACTAATAAAGAACCATTTGATATAAGCAAATTAGATTTTCTTAAATTAAAGGCTGAAGTAGAGAATGTAAGAATAAATAATTTAGCATTCAAAGCAGACAGCAAGTCTTTTTTAACAAATAAGCCTAATAATGGGCTTATAGCAAGTTTAAGTAATTATAATCTTCATTTAGATTTACATAGTAAGAGATTTTCATTATCTCAAGTTATGGGTGTAAGAGCTCCTGAAGTTTTAAAAGATATTTATTTAAAAAGCTTTATCAGCAATAGTTTAGCCTATAATGATGCCAGTATTTATTTTAATGATAAACCTTTATTTAATTTAGATGTATCTTATCCTAAGGAAGAAGATGGATACAGTCAAGATGAAATAATAATAAGATTTGATTTTGAAATAGATGAGCCTGAATTTCAATATAATGGTAAAAAAAGAGATGATATGCAGTTTGCTGCACATTTGCTTGCTAAATACAATATCAAAACTCAAAGTTTAACTATAGAAAATTTATCTTCAGAACTTTTGAAAGATGAAATACTTAAAGTTGTGGCATCAGCTAATCAAATATTTGGAAGTAATATAGGAGTTAATTTAGATACTCTTTATGCCAGACTCAATTTAAATAAGATAAATACTTTAATTCCTATGTTTGTTCCTTCTTTAGGAATTAATGTAAGCGGTATGGTTAATGTTGATGCTGAAAAAAGCAGCGGAACTATTAATAATTTAACAAATACTATACATATTGCTTTAGATAAAGTAAATATGTCTATGAAAAATCTTATAGATGTAAATAATTTAAACTCTAAAACTACAGTAGGTTTTACTTTTAATCCTAACAGTATTTCAAGCGAAGATATAAGATTAGATCATAAAACTACTATAGATAGGGTTACTGCTATTAATAAATATAGATTTAATAATACAGATGTAACTTTCAATGTATTATCATCTTTAAATGGTGCTTTAGGTATTGCTTCAGCTATAAGCGATCCTAATAAAACAAGCGATACAGTAGTTCATATAGAGAATATATCAACAAAATATTTAACTACTTCTGATATTATTGTTAATGGAGATGTTAAGTTTAAAGAACCTACAGATTTGAATATAAAAGTGAATTCATTGCCTATAGTGCATTTTTCAGGCGGTATAGCTAGAGGTTCTCTTAATTTAGATGTTAATGTTTTTGGAAGAATGATAAATGACATCAATGCTAGTGTTAATGGTGTCATAAGGAATTTTTCTTACAATTTAGCAGGGGAAGTATCTTCAACTGCCACAGCTAAAGTTAATGTTGAGGCTAATGCTAATTTACTTACTCAGGCAATAGATGTTTCAGCATTGAATTTAGATTTGGATAATTTCCTTAATTTCAGGTCGAATATAGATTTGGAAGGTATGGGATTAACTGGAGGATTTGTTAATATATACACTTTCAGAATAGCTCCTTATGCTATGAAAAGATGGCTTTCTCCTAAATTTTCTGAAATATTAGATAGTTTGCCTTTTGAAGATGATATAAAAATGACAAGTGCTCTTGGATATGATTTATCTTTAAAAGATACTTTTGCTACTGTAACTAATTTTAGTACTTTCTATGTAACAGAAAAACAGTACAATCTTCAAGACGTTACTATGAAAGTAGATGCTGATGTTAATTTTGGTGAAAATTTATATGCTAATATAAGGGAATTTAATTTACAAAGTCCTGCAAATAAATTAAAAGTATATGTAGACGGATATTTCACTCCTGTAATAAAGAATGCTAATTTAAATTATAATGTAGGACTAGATACAGACAGCTTATATCTTCCTTTTGGTATAGAGATAGGCGGATTATTTGATGTTAATGGTAATTTGAAGAATAATATAGCTAATGGAGTATTTAAAACAGATAAGTTCTTTGCTAATATGGATTCTCCAGATAAGATGTCTATAGTATTAAAAGGACTTACTTCTAATATTGATTATCATTTTGATTTAACTCCTACTAAAAACGAAACTTTAGTTACAGCTACAAGATATACTCCTCTTATTTCTCAGGTACCTAACATATACTTTGAGCAATTGAGAGTTTATTTGAAAATACCTCCTTTTGTAGATGATAGTATAAGAATAAGAGATTTTTCTTCTTCTATAAGAGTTCAGGGACATGGAGTTACTATACAGGATTTGAAATCATCACTTTATATAGGCGGTGAAAAATTCGATGATAATTTATTCTTGGCTTCTATATCTAATAATACAGCTCCAAGAAGGGGTGCTATACATGCTCCTTGGATTAATGTTGATTTGGGAAGTTTCAATACAAGCACCATAAAATATGATATGCGTGTTTTGGCTAGTGATATAAACTTTAAATATTTGCTTACACCAGAAAACAGAGAAAAAATTAATGATGAAAAATTATTGGTTAATTTAACTGCTGATGTGGCAGGAGTAGGTATAAGTCCTTTGAATAATATAAGACCTACTACATTCTTTGTTGGTATAAGTAAGATGTCTACCGAATTTTCTAAATTCTTAATAGAAATGATAAGACCTATAAACCCTGGTATATCTACAGTTGAAAATATTGTTCAATTCGGTTATGACCCTAACTCAGTTGAGTTCAGTATATCGGCTAATAAGGTATTCACAACATTCTATTTTAGAGATCAGAATTTGGATAAAGCTAGCCAGCAAAAACAGCAGCTTATAGCATTTGAAGGCGATAAATTCGGTCTTGAACCGATGCCTTTCTCTGATGTAATATCATATTTGGAAGGTAATTAATTATATTAGGAGAATACTGAATGAAAATTTATAATATAATATTTATTTCTTTGATTGTAATACTATTTACAAGCTGTTCTAAACTTATATTAGTTCAGGAACCAGAGATGCGTGTTTTAGGAGGTAAAACATTAATAGAAGCACAGGTTTTGGGAAGATACAGACAGATTGATGAAAGTGCTTATCAAATATCAACTTTATCAAGTGATGAGGATTTAAACCTTATTATGGTAAGTACAAATGTTTCTGATGAATTAGCTCAGGAATATAAACAGGCTTTAATTAGAAGTATGTTCAATCAAGATGAAATAAATCTTTATAAAACTAATTATTATATTGGTGAGAATAATGGCGGTTATTTATCTTATATAGCTTTTGATGTTTCAAAACCAAAAAATACATATAGTGAAGAAAGAGTAAAATATATAAAAGAAATCATTGAGAAAGAAAATACTGACAGAAGAACAATAGCAGAATATTTAATACTTTCAGATCCTAAATTAACTATGGCTAATATTAAAGAAGTAGAAACTGCTTTATATAGAAGAAATGTGCAAAGACTTATTGAAAATAGTTATTATCAGCTTCCAGATGATACTTGGAGTATTTATACTAATACAGGTGAAAATAAATAATAAGATTATATGAAATATAATTGATAAAAAAAGAGGCTATGTTTAATAACATAACCTCTTTTTATTTATTATTCTAAAATAAATTATTTACGGTTTTCTAAATCTGAAGCAAAATTAGATAATATAGTTCTTGTATTTTTATACAATTTTGCATCATCTTCATATTTTAATAATTCTATTCTTTTACTATCAATTTCTTTGATATTTGTTAAATATGTATTAAAATATTCATCTATTATTTTATTGTATTTAGATACAATGTTTTCTTCTTCATAAGCTTTTATAACTTTCTTAGCAAGTGTTTTTTTCCAATTTCCAGAGAATGACATAAATCCTGATAATATGAATACTACACTAGGCAAGAAAGATAATGATACACCCATAATATTTATTAATTTTATGTTGCTTGTTTGAAGAAGATTATAAGTAGGTATTATCCCAACACTAGAAACAGCTATACTTGTTGAGTTTTTAGCAGTTTTATTAGCTTCTTTATTAGCAAAGTCTTCTTCAGTAATAGCTAAAATATTATAAAGTTTTGTATCCAATTCTAAGTTGATACTATTGCATAATACTTTTATATCATCTTTTTTTCTGTATACATTATTATCATCTATAGCTTTAATAATGTTGTCTATATTTAATGTATTTTTATAAATATCATTAAAAGACTCTTTAGCATTAACTTTGATTTTTGATAGGTTCATTTCCAATTTATCGTTTTCTTGGAATTCGCTTTTATTATCAATTATCTCAATATCAAAGTTTACACAATCTAATATTTTAGCATAATATGCATATTTTATACTTTCAACAAAACTATTTTTTATTTCTTTTATTAGATTTGTGTTATTTATAGAAAATGGAAAGAATCTTTGTCTTAATGCTTCATAATCAAATTCTTTATTATTACTGCTTTTAGAAATAAAATTCTTTAATACTTCAAATTTCTTATCAATAACACTTCCTAATTCATTTTCATCAAAAATATTAGCCTTAGAAAATATTACGAATATATTATTAAAACTATTTACAAAGTTTACAAGAGCATTTATATTAGTAACATCTTCCTGAGAAAATGCATTTATATCACAAAGATAAATAAACATGTTATTTTTGCTGTATTTTCTTGTATCAAGTACATTTTCCTTATACTCTATAATTCTAAATAGCTTGGAATCATCTTGAAGATAATATTCTTCATTATTGGTATCTTCAGCATAAGGATTAGTATCTATGTTCTTATCGAAAATAGCGTTTATAAATGATGTTTTTCCTGAACTGTATCTTCCATAAACTATAATATCAAATGTTTCATTTATTTGAGTATATACATTTGATAAAAGTTCGGTTATCTTATCATTATTTTTCTTGTCTATAGTGTTAATCTCATCATTGAGTTTATCAACTATATTCTGTATATTGATAAGATTGTAGTATAGCTCAGAATCTTCTGATTCAAAAGAATTTTTTTTGTATTTTGTTAATTCATCGATACTTAGCCCTGTATTTTCTGCAAGCTTATCTAATAAGTCAAGAGTTATATTATTAGCATTTCTTTCTAATCTTGAAATATAATCTTGACGCACACCTAACATTTTAGCAAATTGGCTTTGCGTTAACTTCAAAATTTTTTCTCTAATATCTTTTAAATTAAAATCAATCATACTTTCTTCTGTTTTTATTAAATTTATTTTTATTTTATACTTATTATAAACGATATGTGTAGAATTTCAAGGTCTTTTATGCGTTAAATGTATTATAAAAATAGTAATATTATATTTTAAAATTAATATAGCATTTTTAATTGAATTTTTGATATCGAATAATATTAAAATATAGAATTTTTTAAATTAATTTTATTGAGTTATAAGGAAAATTCTTTATTATTTACTTATTTACAAATATTTTTTCAATATTCCCTTAGGGTATATAATATTTATTTTTATGAAATTTACGTATACTAGTATAAAAAAATGATTTTTTTTGTATTAATTTTTTATACTTATACTACAATTATTTTTTGTTATTTTAATAAAGTTTTTAATATGATATTATACATAATATATTGATTTATTCTTGTTTATATTGTATTATATAATATATATTTTTATTTTGGAGTTTAATATATGGAAAATGTTGAAAATTATAATTATGAAGAAGATTTTTATAAGAAATTTGAAGAAGAGAAAGAAAAATATAAAAAACCAAATATTTTAATATGCGGATATACTGGTTCTGGTAAAACTAGCACAATACAGGTTTTATTGGGTGAAGATTTAGTACCTCAAGATAGGATAAAAGATGGAGAACCAGCTACTCAGGATTATGACAAATATGAAAATGAATTAGTTAGAGTATGGGATTCTAAAGGATTAGAACCAGATAAGGGAGAAGATGAATTTATAGGAAGAACTAAAGATTTTGTTAGAAGAATGCAAGATACTTCAAGGAATGTAGATGATCATATACATATATTTTGGTATGCTATACAAGGTCCAGGAGCAAGGGTTACAAATACTGATTTAAAGATAATAGAAAGTTTCCCTAAAGAATCTACTTTAATATTAATTACAAAATCAGATATAACTAAAGAAAGACAATTTAATGCTATTAAAGAAAAATTGATGAAAGACGGCGGTATATCAGAAAATAGAATTATATGTGTTAGTGATATTGATTCAGGAAGAAAAGGAATAAAAGAATTATATGAAACTAGTTTGAAAATATTACCAGAAGCCTATAAAACAGCATTTGAAGAAGCTCAGCGTATAGATATAGAAAAAGCTCTTCAAAAAATAGAAGAAAAGAAACCGAAAGCATTAACTATTATTGGAGGAGCAACTGCAGGAGCAGGTGTAGCAGCAGCTAACCCGATACCTTTTTCTGATGCGGCAATAATAACTCCGATACAAATAGGAATGATTGCTGGTCTTGCAGCTCTATATAATTTAAATAAAGAACAATTAAAGCATCAGGCTTTGCCTTTAATTGCAAGAACTGTTGGGGTTATAGCGGCAGGTGGTTTGGCTAAATTATTTCCTGGTGTAGGTAATTTATTAAATGCTGGTGTAGCAGTGCTTATAACAGGTGCTTTAGGTTGGTTTGTACAGGATCAATTTGAAAAAATAGCTATTGCTAAGGTTAAAGGTGAAACTCCTCCTACTATTAATTTTGACCCTGAAGTATTTATGGCATTTTTTGCTCAATATCAAAAAAATAATAAATAATTATAGATAATAATATATTGTGTTGGGATAATTATTATTCCAACACAATAATTTTTATTTAATCTAATATTTTAATATATATGGAATAAAAAATGGAAAATTATGATATAGAAAATGAACTTATCAAACAATTTGAAAAAGAGAGAGAAAAATACAAAAGACCAAATATTTTAATATGCGGTTATAGTGGTTCAGGTAAGACCAGTATAATACAGTCATTATTAGGTGAAGATTTAGTTCCTCAAGATAAAATTGTGCGTACTATGACAAAAGATTATGAAATATATGAAAATGAAATGATTAGAATATGGGATTCTAAAGGATTGGAACCAGATAAAGGAGAAGATGAATTTATAAATAGAACAAAAGATTTTATTAGAACAATGCAAGATAGTTCAAAAAATATAGATGATCATATTCATATATTCTGGTATGTTATTAATGGAGCAGCTTCCAAAGTTACTCAAACTGATCTAAAATTTATAGAAATATTCCCTAAAGAATTAACTTTAATTTTAATTAGCAAAGCGGATTTAATAAAAGAAAGACAATTTAATGCAATTAAAGAAATGTTAATTGAACATACAGGAATACAAGATGATAGAATTATATGTGTTAGTGATATTGAATCAGGAAGAAAAGGAATAGAGGAATTATATGAAACTAGCTTAAAAATATTTCCTGATGCCTATCGTTATGCATTTGAAGAAGCACAGCGTATAGATATAGAAAAAGCTATTGAAAAAATAAAAGAAAAGAAACAGCAAGCATTAAATATTATTAAAACTTCAACAGTAAGTATAGTAGCGTTAAATCTTCAATCTTTGTTAAATGCTTCTAGAATAATTCAGGTTCAAACTGTAATGATAGCTGGACTTGCTGCTTTGTATAATTTAGATAAAGAACAATTACAGAAAGATGTTTTACCTTTACTTGTTAAAACCTTAGAAATGATGGAAAGCGGAGGAATAACTAAATTAATACCTATAGTAAATAATATTCTTAATTATACTACAGTTTTATCTGTAATAAGTGCTTTAGGACATTTTGTACAAGAACAATTTGAAAGAATAGCTATTGCTAAGGTTAAAGGTGAAACCCAACCTACTATTAATTTTGATTATGATGTATTTATGGAGTATTTCAAACAATATCAAAAGACTAATAAATGATTATTTTATAAATTAAAAAATGGAGAAAGTTTAATGGAGAATAATTTTGGAATGAGTTCAGGAATTTCTGTAAGTTCTTTTAATGTTGGTTCAAAAAGTTTTCTTGGTAAAATATCTTCAGATAAAATTAATCAAAATAATACTGATGTATATTCTATTATAGAAAAATTAAAAAAGAATATAAAGAAACCAAATATTTTAATATGCGGTTACACTGGTTCTGGTAAAACTAGCATAATACAGTCATTATTAGGTGAAGAAAAAGTACCTCAGGATAGAATAAAAGATGGGGAACCAGCAACTCAGGATTATATAAAATATTCAAATGATTTAGTAACTATTTGGGATTCTAAAGGACTTGAACCGGATAAGGGCGAAGATGAATTCATAAATAGAACAAGAGATTTTATTAGAAAGATGCAAGACAGCTCCAGAAATGTTGATGATCATATTCATATATTTTGGTATGTTATTCAAGGTTTTGGAGGCAGAGTTACAAATACAGATTTAAAAATTATAGATATATTTCCTAAAGAATCTACAGTAGTTATAATTAGTAAAATAGATATAACTAGAGAAAAACAATTCATTGCAATTAAAGAAAAATTAATGAATGATGGAAAAATACCAGAAGATAGAATTATATGCACTAATAATATTGAAGCAGGAAGAAAGGGAATAGATGAATTATTTGAATACAGCTTAAAAATACTTCCTAATGCATATAAAAAAGCTTTTGAAGAAGCACAGCGTATAAATCTTGAAAAGAAATTAAAGTTAATAGAATCTAAAGAGAAAGATGCTGATAATATTATATTACAGGCCATAAATAAATCTAAGACTGACAAAATAGAAATTATATATAGGGCAAACATAGATATTGTTTCTCATTTATCAGCGTTATATATGATAGATAAAAAATATATTAAAAATATTATATATTCGCTCAGTTATATGTCTTTATTTTCATTGCAGCCTAAAGGCTTTTTTTCTATATTTGCAGGAGATGAAAAGTTTATAGATTCAATGATTTTTACTTCCGGATTTGGTAATTATGTTAAAGACGAAATAAAAAGGCTTGCCATAGCCATTGCTAGAGGAGATAATATAGAAGTAGTTGAAACTGATAATGACGGTATATTTACAAATTATTTGAATAGGTATAAAAAAAATATACAATGCAATAATGTTGATGATTTAGTAAAAAGAATATCAAACAATGAAAATTTAATACTTCTGCATGGTGATTTAGCCAAAGATGTATATAAAATAAAAACTTTAAAAAATAATTTATGGGCAATTCTTATATCTAGTCTTGCTTTAATTATTCCGACTCTTTTTATTCCTATGGTAAATGCAGTTGTTGCCGGAATACTTGGCGTTGGTATTGCTGCTGCTTTAGGGGTTAGGGGAATAAATGTTTTAATACTTATTATAAAAGCTGGAAGTTTATTATTTGGAGGAGGTATTTCCGGAGCGAAAAAAGTTCTTGAAATTTTGAGAAATAAGTATGATATTATATTAGGTAAACAAAATAGTTTATTGATAAAAAAATAATCATATTTATAAGGGTGAATATATGGAAGAATTTATATCTAAAGAATTTGAATGTCAAAATCATCTTAATTCTGACAATAAAGTAATTAATTCTATTGTTGATTTCTTTAGAACTGTAGGAGATAAGATAGAAATAGAAAATAAAAATGGAAAAAGAGTTAATGCTAAATCATTTGTTAAAATGATGGGATTAGATATAAAGTATGGAGATATATTTACATTATATGTTTCTGGGGAAGATAAAATAGATACTCTAAAAAGAATAGAGGAACTTTTAGATAAAAAGGAATTTTATACTTTAGAGAAAATTGAAGAACTTAATAAAGAAAAAGAATCTGAAGGTAATAAACTTTTAGAAGAGGAAATATTATATTTAACTCCAGATGATAAAAAGGATATTGTAAAAGAAACTATAGAAGAAAAAGTAAATCTTTTAAAAGAGAAAAGAGATAGTTTTGATTTAGAGTATTCAAAGTACGTTAACTACAATATTGTATATGTAAAAGATAATGATAAAACAGAAATTTATAATATGATAAACAATAATATACCTGATGTTGTAGAAATAATAGCTTCTCATTATGAAATACCTATAAACAAAAATGAATTAAAGACTTTTATATCTGAATTAATAAATATTGTAGAGAAAAAAGAGATGAAATATTTTTACGAGTATTTACTTTTTAATAGCGTAAAAAAATATTTTTATAATCAATTTGATACTTTATTTATAAAAAAATTAATAGGAATCGGACCTATAAAAGTAGAATATGACATGACCATTAATGAAGGTTTTGTCAATGATGCTATAAAGACTTTAGATTATGTATTGGAAGATAAGGCTAAATCCTGCGATTATTCTATAGATATTTACATGATGCCTTCTACAAATGTTTCTTCAGTTGATCTTTATAGGCTTATAAATATTATACAAAATATTGGTAAGATTTATGAGATTAATGAACATTTGATGGACAATATAATAGAAAAAATAAAAGAGAATTATGAATTAAAAAATGTAAGCAAAAAATTCTATTCAAATAATAATGAGTATTTAGAATTGGTAAGAGAATTAAAAGATGACTTGCAAAAAGAATTTGAAAATGTTTATGTAGCTAAAGTAAGGGATAATAAAAATATATCTATTGATTATAAATGTTTAAATAGATTTTTAAGGAGGCTTTAAATGAAAGTTGCTGTCATAGGTGATTTGCATGGTAAAGATTGCTGGAAAAAATTGCTTGAAGGAAAATTCGATAGTTTTGATAAGGTTATCTTTATGGGTGATTATAGTGATGACAGTTGGGTTACTTTTACAGATGAGGAAATATCAGAGAACCTTAGAAATGTTATAGAGTTTAAAAAGAATCATAATGATAATGTTGAACTTCTTATAGGAAATCATGATTTTCAATATATAGTTGGATATCCTACAGCAAGCAGATATAGAAAGAGTTATGCTAAAGAAATGCATGAAATATTTAATGATAGTGCGGATTTATTTAAAATGATACATATAGAAAATAATTATATATTTACCCATGCAGGACTTACAAACGGCTGGATTGATTATATAAAAGTACAGTATGATATAAAAGATATTAATATTGATAATGTTTGTAATGTTGTTAATATAGTTTATAACAATGATAAAGAAGATTGTAATGTTGTCTCTTTTAGACGCGGAGGCTTAAATAAATTTGCTGGGCCTTTATGGGCTGATACTCAAGATTTATTTGAAGATGCTTGGATAGGATATAATCAAGTTGTAGGTCATAATAGGGTAAAACCTGGAAGCGTTATCAAAAAAGATAGTTATACTATATACATGGCAGATCATTTTGATACAGAACAGAACAAATTACTTGTATTAGATATATAAAAAAATTATGGAGTTTATATGTTTCCAGATAGACCTCCCTTTCATTATAAATGTAAAAATTGCGGGTATTTTTTTACTACAGATGAAAAATTAAATGCTCCTTCAGAACTTTCATTGATTTCATTAGATTTTGATGAAAATACAGAAATTGATGAAAATGGCAATGTAAAATCTACAATAAAATCAGATAAAAAAGAGAGTACATTAAAAAGAATATTAAAAAAAATATTAGAACCTAAATGTCCTAAATGCCCAAAATGTAATGAACCTGCTGTTGTTAGTGTAGATTATATGTTACATAAATAATTGACTTTTATTACTGTTTAGGATATTATTTAACATATTTTGTATAATTTATGTTAATGCTGTTTTATGAAAAGAGTACTTGTTTTTTTATCTTTTATTGTTGTGATTTTGATATTTGCTTTTACTTTTATTAAAGTGAAGGAAAATTATAATATTAATTTTGAATATACAGATAATATTTCTAATGAATCAGAAACTAATATAATTTCAGATAATACTATGCCAGAAAAGAATGCAGATGATGCTTTTCATTTAGCAGATATAAATTCCCCTAATATAGTAGAGCCAATATTAAACAATGTAATAAAACCTATAGAAAGCAGTAATCGCATAAGCATTATAATAGATGATAGCGGAAATACATTAGATTATATAGACAGATATTTTCATTTAGCTAATGAATATGGTATAACATTTGCTGTTCTTCCAGATTCCAGCCATAGTATTGATTTTTCTTATTTAGCATATAGCAATAATCTTAATGTTATATTGCATATACCTATGGAAGGAAGCGAATATTTCGGTGAGCAAACTTTAATTAGAAATGGAATGAATAGAGATGAAGTTTTTAAATTATTAGACTATTCATTTTCAAGGGTGCCTTATGCTAAAGGAATGAATAATCATACAGGTTCTGTGGCAAGTAAAAATATAGATACTGTTTCTTATATGGTTGATTATGCTAAAAATAATGATAAGTATTTTGTAGATTCTTATACAGTTGCTGGAAGTTTAATATATGATACAGCATTAAAAAATAATGTGAAAACAGCAAAAAGGTCTGTATTTTTAGACAATGAAAGAGATTATGATTCTATAATGAAGCAATGGAGAGAACTTATAAGATTATCAAAAGAACATGGCATTGCTGTAGGAATAGGGCATTATCAAAGTGAAGAAACATTGAATGTGCTTGAAAATAATTTGCCGCTTCTTTTTGAAGAAGGTATAATTAGTGTAAATATAACAGAGGTTTTGGATACAATTTCAACCAACCAATAAAAATTAGAAAATAAAAAAATTAGGAGTGATGTAATGATTGGTTATAAAGATAATATACTTATGTGTGAAGATATTGATATTAGAGAACTTGCAGAAGTTTATGACAGTCCTTTTTATATTTATTCAAAGAATGATATTTTAAATAAAATAAGGTTTTTAAAGGATATATTTTCATCTTTAGATAATGTGTTAATAGCTTATGCAGTTAAAGCTGAAAATAACTTATCTATATTAAAAATGATGGCAGATGAAGGTATAGGTGCTGATGTAGTATCTATTGGGGAGACTTTAAAATATATAAAGGCTGGCGGAAAAGCTGAAAATATAGTGTTTTCTGGAGTTGCTAAAACGGAAGAAGAAATAAGAAAATCAATAGAGCTTAATATAAAACGCTTTAATATAGAATCTATTCCAGAGGCAGTAAGAATTAATAATATAGCTAAAGAAATGAAAAAAAGAGTAAAATGTTCTATAAGAGTAAATCCTAATGTTGATGCACATACTCATGAAAAAATTACAACAGGTGTTACAGGAAATAAATTTGGAATAAGTATAAAAACTATAAGAGAAAATGCAAACTTATTAAAGTCTTTGGATAATATATCAATAGAGTCTTTATCAATGCATATAGGTTCTCAAATGACAGATTCAGAGCCTTTTTATAAAGCTATTTTAGCTATGAAAGATTTTATTAATGATGTTAATAGTATGGGATTCAATATTACAGATATTGATATAGGCGGAGGATATGGCGTACGCTATGATAAAAATAGTTCTGGATTCGATTTTGAACACTTTAAGAGTAAAAGTATTAATTTATTAAAAGAAATGAATCTTAATGTAACAACAGAACCTGGAAGATATTTTGTGGCAGAATCTGGTGCTTTAATAATGAGAGTTGAATATATTAAGGAAGAATTGGGAAGAAAATATGCTATATTAGACGGCGGTATGAATGATTATATAAGAGTAGCTATGTATGATGCTTATAATGATATATGTCCATTAGTGAAAAAAGAGAATGTTTCTAATTATGATTTTGTTGGCCCTATATGTGAAAGTTCAGACTTCTTTGCTTATAATAGGGAATGTTCATTCATAGAAGAAGGTGATTATGTTGCTTTATTAGATGCTGGTGCTTATGGATTTAGTATGTCAAGCAATTATAATTCAAGACCTTTAATATCACAAATTATGGTTGATAAAGATAAGCATTATGTTATAAGAAAAAGACAAACTTTTGAAGATATGATAGCAAATGAGATAATTTAAAATTTATTCTATATAAAAATATTAATCTGTCAGAATTATATAAAAAGTAATTTTGGCAGATTTTTTTATTTATACTTTAATTAGTTATGAAAAGATTTCAAAAATTTTATTTCTTCGTCTGTTTAAATTAAAGTCTATATTATTATAATCTTTATAAAGTTAAAAATTTTTAGTATATACCTAAACAACTATATTTTGTCAATTTTTGTTTTTTCAATTTTATTGTTTGTGGTGGCTTTGCCCCCACACCCCCAGTTCTTTTACCGAGTAGGTACCTTTCGGTATTGGTATAAAAGAACCTTATACCCTCGATAAACTCGGATACGCTTCGCGAACAACTGTATTTTTAATATAAATTTAGGTTATATCCTATATTTAATTAGTATATATTTAATATAAAGTTCTAACAATTGCGTTTTCGCGAAGCGTATCCGAGCTTGTTGAGGATATTGCTACTTTTTTGTGCGGCAAAAAAGTAGATAAAATTTACATAAAGTGCATCAGTTGACAAACTTAAAAATTCTTAGTATATACCTCAACAACTATATTTTGTCAGAAATAATTTTTTTAAATTTTAAATATCTGCAGGGCTTTGCCCACCACGCTGTGTGCTTACGCAGCACCCCAGTTCTTTTGTTGGCACAAAGAACCAAAAAGACTGCATTTTTAGTCTAAATTTAGGTTATATCCTATATTTAATGAATATTTTCAAATATAAAGTTCTAGCAATTGCGTTTTCGCGAAGCGTATCCGAGCTTGTTGAGGATATTGCTACTTTTTTGTGCGGCAAAAAAGTAGATAAAATTTATATAAAGTGCATCAGTTGAGAAACTTAAAAATTTTTGGTATATACTATAAAGTGGAAATAGTTTTATATAAATATGTGTAAAAATAGAGTAATATATAGTAAAAAAGTTTATAATATTATTAAAAACTTAATTGCGGATAATATATTCTATTAACTGTATTAATTTTTATTAGAATTGTTAAATATATTTTCTTTTTTACAGTATCCGCAAAGAAACTCTTTGAATTTATGTACAGTATCTTTACTCATAGCATGTTCTATAAGACAAGCTTCTTCATCAGCTATTTTTTCATCTACATTTAATACTTTTGTAAGGAAGTAATAGAATATAGCATGTCTTTCGGCAATATCTTTTCCTATAGCTCTGCCTGAATCTGTTAATTCTATATCGCCATAATGTTCATGTTTAATATGACCTAATTTTGATAATGATTTTATAGCGGTATTAACACTAGCTTTAGAACGTCCTACAACATCTGCTATGTCTGTGATTCTAATAGCTTCTTTAAAGTTTTTTTCTACTTCTAAGTTATAAATAGTTTCTAAATAATTTTCTAATATAGGTGTTAAATCTTGTTTCATAGGATAATTTTAATATTAAATATAGTATAAGTCAACATTTAAATTTAATTTTTTACCTAATGTTAAATATTAAAGTTATTATAAAATAATAATATTAGAAAGTTGAGCATAAAAATTTTGACAAAAATGTAAATTTTTATTATATTATTATTACCGTATATTATTTGTATATTAAATAGTAAAAATATACAATTATATAACAAAAAAATATATTATTTTGGTAGTTTGTTTTATGAATAAAGAACTTATTTACTCAGTAGAAGATGATGACAATATTAGAGATCTTATTAAGTACACAGTTGAAGAAGCAGGATATACTATAGAATGTTTTTCAAATGGTAATGATATGCTTGAAGCATTAAAAAAGCAGACACCTAATCTAGTTTTGCTAGATATAATGCTTCCAGACATAGAGGGTACTGAAATTTTAAAAATTATAAGAACCGAATACGCTCATCTTCCAATTAAAGTAATAATGCTGACAGCAAAGGCAAGTGAAATTAATATAGTTACAGGACTTAATTTAGGTGCTGATGATTATATGCCTAAGCCTTTTTCAGTTTTAGAACTTCTTGCTAGAATAAAAGCAAATTTAAGAAAAAAAGATGTAAGACTCGATGCTGAAGAGCTTACTTTCGGAGAAATAAAGCTTGTAGTTAAAAAGAGAAGCGTATTTGTCGGAGATAGGCAGGTTGTTTTAACCCAAAAAGAATTTGATTTGCTTAAATTACTTATGGAAAATGCCAATAATGTTGTAGACAGAGAAACTATGCTTGAAGAAGTATGGGGTGTTGATCATTCAATGGAAACTAGAACTATTGATATGCATATAAAGTCTATTAGACAGAAATTGGATTTGACAAAAGAAAATATCATTACTGTTAGAGGTATGGGTTATAAATTAACTGAAGTGTAATAAACAAATACTATGATTAAGAATATATTTTATAAATCATTACTCATTTTGATACTATCAAGTGCCTTAATGTTTATAGGTATATTATTTACAGTGCAATACAATAATATTATGTATAGCCAAGTTATGATAGTAAATATTATGGATATGCTTGAGAAAGAGATTGATTTATATGATATACAAACAGAAGATGCTTTCAAAAAATTTGTACTTCAATCTGATAAAGAAGAATTACGAATAAGTATTATTTCTACAAATGGTATGGTTGTTGCTGATACTCTGGCTGATACTACAAAAAATCCTATGGGTAATCATACAAATAGAAGTGATGTTATAGAGGCATTGCATAGTACCGAAAATAAACCTGCTTTTTCTATAAATACTTCTATTAGTCAGCAAACGCCATATATGTATGTATCTAAAAAAATTAAAGCTGATGATAATAGAGATTATATACTTAGGGTATCAATACCTATAGACTCTGTAAATAAATATTTAATAAGCTTTTTATTTACAGCAGTTATGGTTATAGGTATTGTTATTATAGTTATGTCTTTAGTTCTTCCTCTAATGAGCAGGAATATTATGATTCCTTTCTATATGATAAAGGAAACTCTTGATAATATATATAATAATAAGTCGGCTGCCCCCAAAAATTTGACAGGATATAATGATATTAATAGTATTCTATATGATATTAATGAACTTGCTTTAAGCTTGAATGAAAATATCACTGGGTATCAAACTGAAAAAGAAAAATTGAATTATGTACTTGAGAATATAGCTCAAGGTATTATAGCAGTTAATAAGAATAAAGAAATATTTTTTATTAATCAATATGCCTTAGATTTGCTTGAAATATCTGACAGCAATATAAAAGAGCTTAGTGAAATTATAAAAGATGAAAATGTAATAGAAAAGATAGATAATGCCATAGAGTTCAGCAGATTTTCTAAATTTGATGTTAAAGAACATACTATGGATATAGAGATTAGTATTGTACCCATACGTAATAATGAAAATATATCAGCGTTGATTAAATTTGAAGATGTTACTGATATAAGAAAGGTAGAAATAGAAAAGCAGGACTTCTTTATAAATGCCTCTCATGAATTAAAAACTCCTCTTACTTCCATAATAGGATATTCTGAACTTCTTATAGCGACAGGCGGCGGAAAAAATAAAGATGATTTTATTAAACGTATAAATAATGAAGCATTAAGAATGAAAGACCTTGTAGTTGATATGCTTACATTAAGCAGAATAGAAGCTAATTGGAAAGAAACCATCGATGAACAAATAGATATTAAAGATGTAGTGCTTGATGTATTTGAGAGTAATAGAATAAAAGCAGATCAAAGAGATATAAATATAGATTTGGATATTGAATCAGCTATTATAATGGCTAATAAAGAAAAAATTACAGAGGTTGTTAATAATTTAGTTGATAATGCTATAAAATATACAGATGACGGCGGCGATGTAAAAATATCATTAAAACAAAAGGCTGATAAAGCTATATTCACAGTAAAAGATACAGGCTGCGGAATTGCTCCTCAATATTTAAATAGAATATTTGAGAGATTTTTTAGAGTTAAAAATAATAAATATCTAAAAGTTCATGGTACAGGTCTTGGCCTTACAATAGTAAAGAATATATGTAATTATTATAATGCTGATATAAATATAAAGAGTGAAGAAAATGTAGGCACTGAAATGAGTGTGGTATTTAATTTATATAAAGAAGAAGAAACAGAAAAAAGCAAAAATGATGAAAATAAATAAAAAATAATATATTTTGATATTCTATATTATTGAAAAATACCTTTATGTAGTATATAATTTGTTAGATAATTAAAACAAAGAGGTGTTTAAATGAAAAATGTAGTTATAAAAATCAAAGGAATGGGCTGTCAAAATTGTGTTAAGGCAGTTACTGAAGAACTTACAGCTTTAGAAGGCGTAAGCAAAGTTAATGTAAGTTTAGAAAATGCTTGTGCTGAAGTAGAATACGATGAGAGCAAAGTAACAACAGATAAAATGATTGCTGCTATAACAGAATTAGAATACGAGGCTAGTTTATAATAATATGTTTGCTTTTATAGAAGGTAAAGTTTGTCTTATATCGGAAGGTATCATTGCTATTCTTTGTAATGGAGTAGGGTATGAGATTATAGTATCAAAGAAATTAGAAGTAAAAAATGATGATAATATAAGATTATATACCCAGCTTATACACAAAGAAGATGCGATGATTCTTTATGGTTTTGCTACAAGGGAAGAAAAGAAAATGTTTTCAACTCTTATGTCCACATCGGGAGTAGGGCCGAAACTTGCTATGGAAATACTTTCTACCTATTCTATAAATGATTTGATGCATATACTTTTTAATAAAGATATTAATTTATTAAAGAAAGTTCCCGGTATGGGCTTAAAAAAGGCAGAGAAACTTTTATTTGAACTTAGAGATAAGATAGAAAAGATTGATATTAATGTTTCTCCGTCAATGATAAAAAATTACAATGATAATGAAAGCGATGTTATAAAGGCTTTGATATCATTAGGTTTTTCAAATAATGAAGCTATTAAGGCTTTATCATCAATAGAAAATAAAGCGAATATGAGTACTGAAGATCTTATAAGTAATGCTTTAAGAAATTTAAGTTCTATATAATTTTATAATAAAAAAATCTTCATATAGAGGTATAAAATTAAATGGATATAACAATAAAGAAAGCTGAATTAAACGATGTTTTTGATATAAGCAAATTGCATGCTATATGTTGGAAAGATGCTTATAAAAATATTATACCTGATTCATATTTAAAGCGAATATATTTAGATGATTGGTGTGAAGAATTTGAAGACGGTATAAATAATAAAACTAGAGAGGCTCATATTGCTTATATTGATGATAAGCCTATAGCAGTTGTTTCGCATGGTAAAAGCAGATGCAATATGGAAGGATACGGCGAGATAATATCATTGTATGTTCACCCTATATATCAAGGCTCTGGAATAGGCAGTTTATTATTAGAGCATGCTGTCAAATATATAAAAGATTTAGGTTATAAAAAAATATGTCTTTGTGTTTTCGATAAGAATGAAAGAGCAAAAGAGTTCTATGAGAAAAACGGATTCAAAGATTCAGGTACTAAAAACACTCTAAAAATAGATGATGAAGATATAGAAGAAGTTATTTATATTTATGATTTATAATAAGTAATTTTAATTTGAGTATATACCTAAACAACTATATTTTGTCAACCGCTAGCTGCGGCACCTTTCAGCACAGCACTGTTTGATCTTATCAAATGCCCACTATATGTGCGGTTGATTACTTATTATTGTACAAAATTAATAATTTATCTTACATGTAACACGAATTTAGTATGATTTAGTACTGATTTTATACTTGCACTTTTTGCAACTTTTTGCGGCGGGAAAAAGTTGAATAAAAAAATTGACAAACTTAAAAATTTTTAGTTGCACAGGAGCCAGACATATTGCATTAAGTATTCCTTAATTTCTTGAAGTATAACACAGGTGTATCATAATTTAAAGCAGAATGTATACGTTTATGATTCCAAAAATTATTATATTTTCTC
>NZ_JAWLQI010000047.1:0-25716 GCF_036997785.1 Brachyspira pulli | reverse complement strand
GTTTTTACTTTATTTTCTTTTTAATTTCATACTGTTATTTTTACACCCACCCAAGTTTTGTTTAAATTTATTATGACTATACCGCACGATAAATAAAATTAACAATATAACACTATTTCTAATTATAATTTAAACACATAATTAAAATTTATTAACCGTGCGTTAAACGATTTTAAATTTAAAAATAATTTGGGCGGGCGTTATCATTTCTTTTTAAACAATAAAGAATACAAAATCAATAATTGCAAATAAAAGCAATAAAGATAGAGGGCGGGCAATTAGAAAAGATTCATTCTAAAACCCAGCCATTTAATTTTTTTATCTTTATTGAAATTCTAATTTTAGAATAAAATATAAAAGTTTAGATGAAAGTGTATATAAATAAAAAATTTTTAACTTATTTTTTATCAACTTTTCCCGTGGCAAAAGTTGCAAAAGCACATAAAATTTATTTATTTAAGAATAGTTACAAATTAATCAATCTTTGCCGCTATTTAATATCCCAGCCTTTATCTTCACAGAATTTTCCTGCTACTTCATTTCCTTGTTTAACCATAATAATAATTTGATTTTTTATTATTTCTTTTAATTGTTCATCAGCTAAATTGTATGCAGTATCTAAATCATTATATGCATCTTCAAAAGATTTTTTATATTCTTCTGCATCTTTATATTCTCTTTTTGATAATAATGATGATTTAGAAATATATCTAGTAAAATAAATTATGATGTCTTTAATATCCCAACCTTTATATTCACAGAATTTTTTTGCAACTTCATTATCTAATATAGCCATACTGATAACTTTTTCTTTTATCATTGCTTTTAATTGTTCATCAGCTAAATTGTATGCAGTATCTAAATCATTATATGCATCTTCAAAAGATTTTTTATGTTCTTCTAAAGTTTTATCAGTTATTTTTGACAACAATAATGATTTAGCAATATATCTATTAAAATAAGCTTCCGAATAATTATGATTTAATTCTATTGCCTTATCAAAATCTTCAATAACATTATCTAATATACCAATTTGCAATTTTAATAAACCTCTGTTATTATAAGCTTCTGCATAATCAGGTTTTAATTTTATTGCTTTATCAAAATCACTAAAAGCACCAAATGGATAATTTACTTTTTTAAAATCTTTTATTAGCACACCTCTATTATTATAAAATTCTGCTTTATTAGGATTTAATTCTATTGCTTTATCATAATCCTTTAAAGCTTCTTCATAATATTTCAACTGTCTTCTTAATATTCCTCTGTTATTATATGCTTCTGAATTATTAGGATTTAATTCTATTGCCTTATCAAAATCTTCTATTGAATTCTCTATATTATTTAATATTCTATGGGTATTTCCTCTATTATTATAAAATTCTGAATAATTTGGATTTAATTCTATAGCTTTATTATAATCTTCTAAAGCCCCTTTATAATCTTCTAATTTTTCTTTACAAGTACCTCGATTGTTATAGGTTTTAGGATCTTTATTATTTAAACTTAAAGAATAATTAAAATAATTCAAAGATTTATCATATTCTTTTATAGCATAATATACTAAACCCAAATTATTATATGCTTCAGAATGATATGGATTTAATTCTATTGCCTTATTAAGATATTCAATAGCTTCATCATATATTTTCAATTCATATTTAGCTGTACCTATATTGTAAAAAGCACCAGCATAATTATTAATATGGTTTTTATCTTTTATATTCTCAATATCTCCATATAATTTTATTATTTCCAAATTATATTTTATAACAGAATTATAATCTTTATTTCTACCAGAATCTTCTCCAAAATTAAATAACTGTGATATCCTTATATATTTATTATTCTCATCTATTAGTTTTTGTGTTTCAATTTTTATATTTTTTCTTGATTGTTCTGCTTCTTTTTCAACCATTTTTAACTGATATTTTGATTGCTCCAAAATATTATTATTTATAAAATAGCCGGCAAAACTAAATACAACCATTATCACTGATAAGAATGCGAACCAAAATGTTAGTACATCATTTGGTTTTTCATTGTTTCTGAAAGCGAAGCCTTTAATAGATCCAAACCTATTTCAAAAGCTTTTTTTAATTCATCAAACCCGTCTCCTTCATCACTTATCATATTCATAATATTATTATTGTTTATTGATATCCTATCCCTTGTACTTGTGCATGATGAAGTTGTTCCATTATTAGATACTATGCTCTCATTGGTTTGATTATTTGTAGATATAGATAAATTATTAAATATATTAGATATGCTTTTTTCGTATGATTGAATGGAATTATCAAATCTTTTTTTCTATATTTTTAGAATGATAAAAATATATAATAGAAAAAGAAATTAAAGATATAAGAAATAAAATTATAAAAAATAAATTATAATATCTATGTAAAAATTTTGATAATTTTGAAAGTTTATTTTCTTTTGGTTTGATGTAAAATACTATTTTATTAATATTATCTTTATAAAACAAAAATACTAACAAAAATCCTATAATAATCATTATAAAAGATAATACATTATTATTAAATATTATTGCTGACATATACAAACCCCATAGAAATATTATAAACAATATTTTGATTTTTATCTATTAAATTATATAGAAATATTTGCATTTAAAATATTAAAAACTATATATAGTTCTTTTTTATTAAATTTATAAATAAAACTTGCGACTTTAATTTATATTTTTAATACTATTCATATAAGTTAAAATTATTATTAATTTCTTTTTCTATATCAGATTTTTTTATAAAATTTTTTGTTTCATGTTCTCTCGCCTGCTTTTCAAATGGATTATTATAATAGCCGTACTTTATACTGTAAACAAAATAAAGAAATAAAAATTTTATCTTTCCTAATATTTCACCTTGATAAACATGCACTAATTCATGTTTATATAAAAAATCTTCTTCTGTAATATTATCATAATAATTTTTATCTATCAAATGTATTCTATTTGTAAGCGGATTAGTAATAGCAATAAAATCGGATTTACTAATTTTATTTACCATTATTAGTATAAAAGAAAGTACGGAGTTATAGCAATACTTTATCTTTCCAACGTTTTTTACTTTTTTGATTTTAGCATAATATAAAATGATGAATAATATAAACAATATAAAAACTATTAATAAAGTAATAAACATATAAACCTCTTTGGACTTTTATATATTATAAGTATCTATTATATAATTAAGTTTCTCAATTTTTTATTATTTTTTATTTTCTTAAAAAGTTTTATTTTTAATTTTAAACTGATATTTTTACAGCCACAAATTTTATTTAAATTTATGCTTACTATACCGCACGCTAAATAAAATTAACAATATAACACTATTTCTAATTATAATTTAAACACATAATTAAAATTTATTAACCGTGCGTTAAATAGATTTTAAATTTAAAAATCACTTGGGCGGGCGTTAACATTTCTTTTTAAACAATAAAAAATACAAAATCTAAAATTGAAAATAAAAGCAATAAAGATAGAGGGCGGGCATATGTAATTAAACTTTAAAGCTCTATTTTAAATCCCACCCTATTTCTTTTAAATGTTTTTTAGTTGTTTTTACTTTATTTTCTTTTTAATTTCATACTGTTATTTTTACACCCACCCAAGTTTTGTTTAAATTTATTATGACTATACCGCACGGTAAATAAAATTAACAATATAACACTATTTCTAATTATAATTTAAACACATAATTAAAATTTATTAACCGTGCGTTAAACGATTTTAAATTTAAAAATCACTTGGGCGGGCGTTATCATTTCTTTTTAAACAATAAAGAATACAAAATCAATAATTGCAAATAAAAGCAATAAAGATAGAGGGCGGGCATATGTAAATAGATTTTAAATCTCTATTCTAAAACCTATCCTAGTTGTTTTTAAATTTATTATGCCCATACCGCAGGCTGAATAAAATTAACAATATAAAACTATTTCTAATTATAATTTAAACACATAATTAAAATTTATTAACCGTGCGTTAAACGATTTTAAATTTAAAAATCACTTGGGCGGGCGTTATCATTTCTTTTTTAACAATAAAGAATACAAAATCAATAATTGCAAATAAAAGCAATAAAGATAGAGGGCGGGCAAATGTAATTAAACTTTAAAGCTCTATTTTAAATCCCACCCTATTTCTTTTAAATTCCTTTTACCTTGTTTTTTACTTTATTTTCTTTTTAATTTCATACTGTTATTTTTACACCCACCCAAGTTTTGTTTAAATTTATTATGCCTATATCGCACGGTAAATCAAATTAACTATAAAAAATAATTATTAATTGTATTTAAATTAAATATAAGGCTTAGCTTACCGTGCGTTTGAAAATACTGAGATATTGATTAGTACTTATTATATAAATAAAAATAGAAGATTTGTTCAAAAATATTAATAGCAGCACAATAGAAATATAATAATAACATAAAAAAGTAAAAAATAACTATATCAATTTTTTTTAAAAGATATATTATTTTCCCAATTATACATTAAAATTGGTGTGTATTTTTATTAAACTATGAATTTATTAATAATATTTTATTAAGGGTTTGTATATGATTATATTAGTATATTCAATGCCATTTTTAATTTATTTATGCTCTAGTATATTTAGTACAGTTTTAGTTATAAATGCATCAAAAGCAATGGCAACACCATTTTTTATATCATTAATAGGTGTTTCCTATGGTACAGGAATGATGGTAAGTGCAAGTATATTCTCTAAATTTAAAATACCAAAAAGAATATACCCAAAACTATTATATACAGAAGCCTGTTCACAAATAGTAATATCTATTTTATGCTTAATATATTTGCCTAAAGAAATGTTTCTTTTGTACTCATTCTTGTTTGGAGCAAGCGTTACTATATTCTTTGTATGCTTTCAATCATTATTAGATTCTGTTTCAAAAGATTTGCCTATAAGAATAAGCAGCGGACTATTTATATTCTCTTGGACTTTAGGACTCGCTGTAGGCCCTACTATTACAGGCTTCATATATAAATTAAATCCTAATATAGGCTTTATCATAGTTATATTGATGAGCTTACTTATATTCAGTTTTTTCTATATGTCAAGACACTTACACTTCAAGCCTAAACGCCATAAATGGGAAGAACCTTTTATGAGAGCCCCAAGATATAAAGTATATGTAGGCTGGCTTATAATATTTGTTGGTGCTGAAGTACTTCATACTTTAAGATTTATGTTCTTGGACTATGGTATAAAAGAATCAGGACTTTCTGAAACTACTACCGCAATATTGGTTGGAAGTTTATCAGCATTTATGTCATTAGGTTCATTGATTAGTGCTTTTTATTTAAGATTTTTAGAAAAGAAAAGAGTATTTACTATAGTGGGACTATTAACACCTGCTGCTTTAACCTTGATACTCCTCACTAAAAATTTCTGGATATTTTTAATAGCCTTTATGTTTTTGGGATTCGTAAGCGGATTCGGATATTTCTTCGGACTTTATTATGCATTAGCAGATCAGGAAAATGGGCCTAATAATGTTGCTGTTAATGAAGCTTTGACTGGCGTTGCAGCTTTAATAATGCCCTTTGCTGTTGGATATTTAGCTTCTCATTTTTCATATTTCTTTGGATTTTTATTTATGATGATAATATCTACAGTATGCTATATTATAGCTATATATATAATGTGGCAAAAAAGAAGAACAGCAATTATAAGAGAAAAGATGTATAATCTAATACAGAAAGCCGATGAACCATATAAAAAATAATTATTATAAAATAATAACTAACATAATCATTTTTTAATGTTACCAAATTACGTCTCATATATACCTAGATAACTATTATTTTAGCTTAATTTTAATAATTTATATTACATTGTAAGTATAACGTTAGTATGATTTAGTACTAATTTCATACTTGCACTTTTGCGGAAGCGTATCCGAGTTTATAGATGATATAAGCTTCTTTGTGGCACAAAAAGAAGTTGGGGCTGGGGCAAATCCCCAGATATAAAAAAGAAAATATAATTTTATTTTTGATAAAATATAGTTGTTTAGGTATCAACAAATATAATATGTGATAAAAATATTATAATTTAAAATAAATAAGCTCTTTTTGCAAATTATTAGTACTATTAGCAATATCTCTTCCCAAATCAGAACTTTGACTAGCCAAACTTGAGTTTTCCTGTGTAATATTATTAAGCTCATTCATAGAGCTTCCTATTTGTTTTACACTATCTTCTTCTTCATTTACAGAAGATGCAATATTCACCAATACTTCAAGTACATCATTAGTAGCCTTCTCTATTTCAGACAAAATATTTAAAGAATTTTTTGCTGAATCATTTCCTACATCTATTTTTGCCACGGTAGTTTCTATTATATTTGTAATATTAACAGCAGCTTCATTAACATTTTGTGCCAAAGACCTAATTTCAGAAGCAACAACAGCAAATCCTCGTCCTTGATCTCCTGCACGTGCCGCCTCAACTGCCGCATTTAAAGCTAATATATTAGTTTGAAAAGCAATATTTTGTATTACCTTACTTATATTTGATATTTCCTTACTTGATTCATATATATCCGACATATTATTTGTAATCTCATTAACAGATTGCACCCCTTTATTAGCTGATTGCGTTACTTCATAGCTCATATCCTTGGCTAATTGACAATTTTTGGCAGTAGATGAAATAGCAGAAAATAAACTTTCTACAGATGCTGATATTTCCTCAACAACAGCTGCTTCTGAAGAAGTTCTATTAGATAAATTATCTATACCTACAGATATTTCATTTGAAGCGTCATTTATAGCTTGTATATTAAGTTTTAATTGAGAAACTAGATTATTTATAGCAGACTGCATATCATTAATTGAATTATTAAGTTTTCCTGCCACTCCTGATTTATTCAACTCTTTTTCTTCAAATTTATTATTAAAATTACCATCTTTCATTAAAAATATTGTTTCAATGGCATTATTTAAGTTTCTAGATAACGGTATTGCTATTTTAGAAACCAATAAAAATTCCAATAATATTAATATAAACATAATTATTAGGAAAGTTAGCATCATTTTATTAAAATTGTTATAAAAATCTTCAGCACTGTTTTTGAATACTAAAAAGAAAGGAGCATCAGCCATTCTCTTTATAAAAAACCATTCATTTTTTACTAAACCTATTTTATAATCAATAGATGAAAAAGAATCTTTAAATTCCTCAAATATAGGATCATTAAATAAAGTAACATTTTTATTTAAAATATAATCTTTATTATTATGTGTTATATATGTACCATCTAAGTAAACTAAATTAAAATTATAGCTGTAATATTTTTGAGCCTTTAATATTAAGTCCTCCATATTATCAAAATCTATGCCTAATACTCCCATAAGCTGTGAATTGTTAGTATATACTGCTTTACTGAAAGTGATAGCTATTTTTCCTGATGCCGCATCTAAATAAGGTGCACTTATCACTACATCTTTAGTTTTAAGTGCATCCTGATACCAACCTCTGCTTACATGATCATAAGTTCTAGGATGTACCACTAGAGTGTTGATAAACATACCGCCTTGTGAATAAGAAATAGTTTCTCCAAAATAAATACTTAAATAATTTTTATAAGTATTTTGTATATTTGTTATAAATTTTCCAAAATAATAATAGTCAGAAGAAACTTCTAAATTTTTAGAAAGTAATAATATATCATCTTTTATATCATTCAAATAATTTTCAGCTACTATATCAACATTCATAGCCTGTAACATATGATTGCTTAAATATTGATTTTTATATATTGGTTTATATATAAAATATACAGCCACTAATACTATAGCCAAAAAAATTATAAACGGAGCTAGAAACTTAACAATTAAATCATTTTTCATTTGAATTATTACCTCCTATAATTATATAATATAGTAATTTATAGTTCCTAATTCAAGTAATAATTCAATTTTTATTTTAATTTAGTATTAAATACAAATAAAATTATTTAATACTAATAAATTACATCAATATTTCTAGCAGCTACTATATCAACACCTACAACATTATGAAGAACAACATCTCCAATACGAATAGGAGCTTGAACTTCTACAGTTTTTAAAGCCTCTAAACATTCATTGATTTTTGATTTGTCTATAGGCTCTTTAGTTTTCACTGGAAGCATTTTTAAATTTCCATTCTTTACTTTTACTATAGAAGTAACCATTCTTACAGGACGAACAACTTCATCTCTGGCATAAGTATCGCCTCTTTTGCAAGTATTTCCGCTTACACTTAAAACATTAGTTCCTTCTAACTCCACAGATAAAGCACAGCCCATAGGACAACATATACAAGTTAATTCTTTTTTTTCCATAATAAATAAATCCTCAATAAAACATTATTAATATAATAATTATATTAATTATCTTCTATCTTAAACTCAATACTTTTTAAACCTTCCTTTGAAAGCATAGATTTATCAAGCTTCACAGTTTCCATTTCACCAGGAGCAAATATCAAATGCTTTTTATGTATCACTCTCTCTCCATCAAAATAAACATTCAAAAATTTGTTTTTAAATATATTACCTACTCTGAATCTCACCATTACATGATCATCTACATTTTCAGTATTAATCATAGAAGGAACAGTATATCTAACACCATTAGAACCTTTCAAAGAAATAGAATTTTTATCATCTCTTCTTTTGTTTTTAAGAACATAAGAAGCAGCACTCTTTCCTGCAGTTTCAGCTTCTTCGGATACAAAGTCTACTAAGTCATGAACATGAAGTACATTACCGCAAGAGAATACTCCGTCAATATTAGTTTCTAAACTTTCATTAACTATAGCACCTGAAGTTATAGGATTGATCTCAACACCAATCTCTTTTGAAAGCTCATTTTCAGGAATAAGACCAACAGATAAAAGCAAAGTATCGCAAGAATAATATTCTTCAGTTCCTTTAATAGGCTTCATATTCTCATCAACTTTAGCTATTGTAACACCTTCAAGCCTGTCCTTTCCTTTAATATCAACAACTGTATGACTAAGTTTAAGAGGTATTCCGAAATCGTCCAAACATTGAACTATATTTCTTTTAAGACCTCCGGAGAAAGGAAGTATCTCAGCTACTACTTTAACTTTAGCACCTTCAAAAGTCATTCTCCTAGCCATAATAAGTCCTATATCACCAGAACCAAGTATAACAACTTCTTTACCAGGCATATATCCTTCGATATTAACTAAATGCTGAGCAGCACCGGCAGAAAATATTCCAGCAGGTCTGAATCCCGGTATATTCAAAGCTCCTCTTGAACGCTCACGGCAGCCCATAGCTAAAATTACAGCTTTGGCATTGATCTCAACTAAACCTTCTTCTTTATTTATATAAATAATTTTTTTAGTTTTATCATTATTGAGTACAATATCCAAAACCATAGTATTAAGCTTATAATTGATATTTAAATCATAAACTTTTTCTATGAATCTATAAGCATATTCAGGCCCTGTAAGCTCCTCTCCAAATCTATGAAGCCCAAAACCATTATGTATGCATTGATTGAGTATGCCTCCAAGTACGGCATCTCTTTCCAACATAAGTAAATTATCTATTCCATTTTCTTTAGCAGAAATGGCAGCGGCAAGTCCGGCAGGTCCTCCGCCTATAACAACAACATCATAAGATTCCATTTTTACTCCATTTATTTTTTATCTATAAACTGTATTATACTTTATACACTAAAAATTTTATTTTTGTTAAAAAGTAGTTTTTTTATTTCGGATTTGCAGGGCTTTGCCCCGCACCCCAGTTCTTTTATTGGTATAAAAGAACCAAAAGAACTGCATTTTTAACATAAAATAGGCTATTAACTTATATTCAATACATATTATAAAGTTTCCTTATCATAACCTATAACTATTTCTGAACCTTTGCCGCATTTTGTAATGGTTATAGGGGAAACATTAAGTTCTCTAGCTAAAATCTCTATTATCTTAGGAGAACAGAATCCGCCCTGACATCTTCCAAGTCCTGCTCTTACTCTCCTTTTTACTCCATCAAGAGATTTAGCACCTATAGGTCTTTGTATAGCCTCTACTATCTCACCTTCAGTTACCTTTTCACATCTGCAAATTATATGTCTGTATAAAGGATTTTCTTTTATAAGATCATTTTTTTCTTCATTAGAAAGAGCATTAAAATGTGTTATTCCTTTTCTCTTTTCTATAAAGTTTTCTTTCTTTTCTAAATTAGCTTTTTTACTTACTATATCAGCAACCATAATACCAATAGCAGGAGAAGAAACAAGTCCAGGAGATTCTATACCGGCACAATCAAAAAATCCTTCACAGTCTTCAAGTTCTTTTATAATAAATTCATGATTATCTTCATGAGGGCGAAGTCCGCAGAATGAAGTAATAACTTTATTATAAGGAATATTTTTTACTGTCATTTTGGATTTCTCTATAATCTGAGCAAGTCCGTCAGCTGTAGTATTTAATCCTTCTTTATCTTCTATATCAATAGCAGTAGGCCCAAGCATTATATTACCATGAGCTGTAGGAGTAACTAAAATACCTTTTCCTAATTTTGTAGGTAAAGCAAATATTGTTGAAGTTACTAGATTATCAACTTCCTTATCAAGTAAAATATAATCTCCCCTTCTAGGAGTTATATGTATTTTGTTGGCACTCATCATATTATGGAATTTATCTGCATAAACTCCAGCAGCATTTACAATATATTTAGCTTTTATAGTACCGTTATTAGTTTCAGCTTCAAAAGTTCCGTCATCAAGTTTTCTTATATTTATAACTTCAGTATTAAATTTAAACTCCACTCCATTGGCATGAGCATTCTCAGCATAAGCAATATTTAGAATGAAAGGATCAACTATACCTCCAGTAGGAGCATACAAAGCCACACATACATTATCATTTAAATTTGGTTCTTTTTTATGAACTTCTTCTCTGTTTAATATTTGAAGTCCTTCTACTCCGTTTTTTATTCCTCTGTCATATATAGCCTGTAAATTAGGCATATCTTCTTCATTAGTGCATACTACCAAAGAACCATTTTGTTTGAAAGGCACATCAAGATCTTCTGCTATTTTTGGCATCATCTTATTGCCTAAAACATTTAATTTAGCCATAAGAGAACCATTTGCCGCGTCAAAACCTGCATGCACTATACCGCTGTTAGATTTTGAAGTACCAACACATACGTCCTCCCCTCTTTCAACGACGCATATATTGGCTTTATATCTGGCTAATTCTCTTGCTGAAGAAGTACCAGATACACCAGCACCTATTATCAATATATCATACATATTATAATCCTTATATATTAGATGTAATACTACTATATAAATCAAAAATCATTTTGAAGTATAAGCATCAAAAAATGTAATAACTATTTTTATATTTGCATATTAATACCTAGTTTTATAAGTATTAATATGCAAACTATTAATATTCAGAAAAAATTATAAAGCCCAGCCTCTTGATCTCTCAACAGCTTTTTTCCAGCCCATATATTTTTTATTACTCTCTTCTTCAGAAAGTGAAGGAGTGAACTCTCTTTCCAATTTCCATCTATTAGAAATTTCATCTTTATCTTTCCAGAATCCAACAGCAAGACCAGCTAAATAAGCAGCACCTAAAGCAGTAGTTTCTGTTATTTGAGGACGTAAAACTTTAGTATTAATAATATCAGATTGGAACTGCATTAAGAAATTATCTCTGCAAGCTCCGCCGTCAACTTTTAATGAAGCAAGTTTAACACCGCTGTCAGCAACCATAGCATCAATAACATCTTTACTTTGATAAGCTATAGCTTCTTCAGCTGCTCTTATTATATGGCTTCTATTAACGCCTCTAGTAATACCAACTAAACAGCCTCTTGCATACATATCCCAATAAGGAGCACCAAGTCCTACAAATGCAGGTACTAAATAAACACCATTAGTATCTTTTACTTTTGTAGCAAAATATTCTGTATCTTTGGCATCATGAAGAAGTCTTAATTCATCACGTATCCATTGTATAACAGCACCAGCTATAAATACAGAACCTTCCAAAGCATATTCAATCTTTCCTTTATATCCAATACCTATAGTAGTAATTAAGCCGTTTTTACTTAAAATGAAATTTTCTCCAATGTTCATTAAGATAAAACTACCAGTACCATAAGTATTTTTAGTATCGCCTTTATTGAATCCAGCCTGTCCGAATAATGCTGCCTGTTGGTCACCTGCTATACCAGCTATAGGAACTTCTACACCATTAATATTAGCATATCCATAAACACAAGAAGAATCTTTTACCTCTGGAAGCATGCTTTTAGGTATATTTAATTCTCTTAAAATGTTTTCGTCCCATTTTAATTCTTTGATATTATATATCATAGTTCTTGAAGCATTAGTGTAGTCTGTAACATGAACTTTACCGCCTGTAAGTTTCCATACCAACCAAGTATCTATTGTACCAAATAATAAATCGCCTTTGTCAGCTTTTTCTCTTGCTCCGGGAACATTATCAAGTATCCATTTTATTTTAGTGCCTGAAAAATAAGCATCTACAACCAAACCTGTATTTTCTCTTATATATACATCAAGACCTTTTTGTTTCAATTCATCACAAATTGGAGCAGTTCTTCTACATTGCCAAACTATAGCATTATAAACAGGTTCTCCTGTATTTTTATCCCAAACTACTGTAGTTTCTCTTTGATTAGTTATACCAATAGCTGCTATTTCTTCCGGCTTAACTCCAGCAATTTGTATAGCTTCTTGTAGAACACCAAATTGTGTAGCCCATATTTCAGCGGCATTATGTTCTACCCAGCCGTCATGAGGATAAATTTGAGTAAATTCTTTTTGTGCCACAGAAACCATATTTTGATCATAATCAAATACTATGGCTCTGCTGCTTGTTGTACCTTGATCTATTGCAACTACATATTTTGACATAATTTTTTACTCCTTTTGATTGATATATATATTTTTTATTATTATTTTTATAATGATATTTTAAAAATCAAATATTAAAATGTCTTTTTAGCTAATGCTTTTGCTATTGTGAAATCATAAATAACAGCACCTAAAACTCCTCCTACTATAGGTCCTATTATTGGAACTAACCATACATTACTTCCATCTGTAAGTCCGTTATTTTTAAATCCTGCAATAACTGCAAAAAGTCTAGGACCTAAATCACGAGCAGGATTGATAGCATAACCATGCATAAATCCAAATGACATACCTATAGCAACTATTATAAGTCCTACAATTATAGGGCCTAAATTAGAACCAGCTGGTGTATTATTAGCATCGCCTGTAGCAAGTATTAAAAATACTAATATAAATGTACCTACTACTTGGTCTACAAAACCGTATAAAAATCCAGGAACTGCTGGGAATGTAGCAAATACGCCTGCTGTATGTGAGAATGTAGGGTCTACTTCTATCCATTTACCATAATAAACAGCAAATACTATAGCAGCACCAACGAAACAGCCTATCATTTGTGCAACTATATAATACCATACTTTTGACCAAGGGAATCTGCTTGTAACTGCCAAACCTAATGTAACTGCGGGATTTAAATGTGCACCGCTTATTTTTCCTGATACATATATACCAAATGTAACAGCAAGTCCCCAAGCTATATGAATATTAACTGGCGCTCCATTATTACCAATATTTACTGAAGCTACAACACCGCAGCCAAACATTATTAAGAACATTGAGCCCATTAATTCTGCTAAAAATTCAGCTTTTTTACTATACATATTTACCTCCATAAATAATAATTTTTTAATATATGTGTTCTATTAAATTAATATATTCTATTAATTTATTCCTCCGACTCTGTACTGTTCACAAACAGGACATTTCTTTGGAGGAGTAGCTTCACTATGAACGTAACCGCATTTTCCGCATTGCCATTTATTTATGCTTTCAACATTTCCGACTAAATATTTTTCAAACATCTTTTTATGTTCTTCTTCTATTTTAGCAACATGTTCAAAAAGAATGGCTATATCATTAAATCCTTCCTCTTTAGCTGTTTTAGCAAAGTTCAAGTACATTTCTGTAGCTTCATAGTTTTCACCAGCAATTGCATCTTTTAAGTTTTCATCTTTTGATAAAATGCCATGAAAACGTTCAAACCATAATTTTCCATGTTCCTGCTCGTTTCTTGAAGCCTTTTCAAAAGCTAATGCCAAATTTTCCATTCCATCTTCTCTTGCCTTTTCAGCATAATACATATATTTGCATCTAGCTGCGGCCTCACCCATAAAAGCAGTTTTTAAATTTTCCCCTGTCTTTGATGTTTTTAAATCCATTTTTTCCTCCTTAAAATCAATATATCCTATGTTAACAGTATAGAAATTTTATTAGTGAAATATATATTTTTACCTAAAAAAAATATTTTTTTCCCAATTTTGAAATTAAAAAATAATCTCATTTTATAAAATAAATTTAGACTTTTCGGTATTTTTACGTCTACCTAGTATATGTATTTCTTCTATATAAAAATGAAAAAATTATAAAAACATGAAAATATATAATAATATTAACAAAATATACCAATACCTAGCAGCTGTATAACATTACAAAACAGAATTATACATTTTATACATTGTTTATGATTATTTCATCTTTTTTAAATTATCATTATAAAGCATTACTACACATAGAAAAGCTAATACTGATAAAACGGCACCGCCGAAACCTACCCATCTTATGCCAAAATTATCAAATATACGGCTTCCTACAAATGAACCTAATGCTATACCGAAATTAAATGAAAAAGAATTATTTGATGATGCCAATGTTAAACAGGCTGGATAATCTCTTTCTGTGAAATCTAGTATATTCAATTGTACTGGTGAATTCATTAAATACATTAAAAATCCTATTATAAGTATTACTATAGAAGAACTTACTGCATTCAATAATGCAAAAGGAAGAACTATCATACATAAGAATTGAAGCATAAATATGAATCTTAATCTATATACTCCATTATGTTCTGCCAATTTACCAGAAAATAAGTTACTGAATAAAACTGTAACACCAAATATAAGAAGTGCTACGCTAATATATTTATTTGGTATATGCACATAATCAAGAAAAATAGGCTTCAAATAAGTATAAAGTACATAAGAAGAAGCTGCCCCAAAAAGTATTGTAAATGTACTTAATATAAATCTGCTGTCTTTAAATAATACAAACTGACCTAGTAATTTTACCTTATGAGTTACTGTCTTTCTTGGTAAGGTAATAAACATTAAAATAAGCATTACAGCACTGAATATAGATATAAATACAAATGAAGATCTCCAGCCAAAGTAATAACTCAATGTTGTGCCTATTGGAACCCCAAATATAGATGCTATGCTGAATCCTGAATAAATCCATGCTACAACCATAGGTCTTTTTTCTTTAGTTGATACATAAGGGCTAAATGATATGGAAACTGATATTAAAGACCCTGAAATTATAGCTATAATCATTCTTAAAACAAGCAAGAAAAGATAATTATTCGCTAATGAACATAAGAAATTTGCTATTATAAACAATATACTAGCAAATACTATAAAATTAAATCTATTAAATTTACCTGCTATTGCCGCTGAAAATGGCGTACATATAGAGTATGCTAAAGCGAACATAGATACAAGTCCGCCTGCTTTTACTTCTGTTATATTAAAGCTCTCTGCTATTTCTGTTAATACTCCAATTACTATAAACTCACTTGTACCAAGGGCAAAACTAAGAAGAACTAAAGATATTATAGCTAATAATTTATTTTCCTCTTTATTTTCAACTACTTCATTATTATTTTCAGACATAATCTAACTCTTAAAAAAAATCACAAGTAGTAATATATTATTTTTGCAAAAAATTCAATTATATTATATAATTTTTTTAGGGTTTTACTATGAAAAATACAAATAAATCAGAAGAATATTTTAATACAGCAAAAGAAAAAGAAGAACAAGGTCTATACCAAGAGGCTTTATTATACTATACAAAATCAGTGGAAGAAGACCCTAATAATATAGAAGCGTACTTCTGCATAAATTTAATAAATTCGTACCTTGAATTTGATAATAACCAAATTGCACAAAAACGTACAAATCTGCTAAATATTTTTAACGATTTTGATTTCTTAGATGAAGAATAATTATAAATATTTTACTAATTCTTTATAAAGCTCTAATGCAAATATATTATGTCCATTCTCACTCAAATGTACACCGTCAAAATATATATCTTCATATTTATTTGATTTAAAAATATTATTCATAAACATATTATAAACATCTATGCTTTTTATATTATTTTCTTTTGTATATTCATTAATCCAAGATACATATTCTTTTAAAGTGTTTTCAAATAAATCTAAATTATCAGCTTCAAAGAAAGAGAATATTTCTTTTATAAATGGTATAGGAGTAAAAAGTATTATATCAACATTATTTTTATTAGAAGTTTCCACTATCAATTTTATATTATCTTTTATTTTATCAATATTTTGAAACATAAAAATATCATTTACGCCGCCCATAAGTATTAATAAATCAGCATTTTCATTCAAGCAATCTCTTTCAAATCTGGCAATCATTCCTGAAGCAGTATCTCCGTTAATACCTTTATTGATAATATTAATATCCTTACCTTCTTCTGCAAATTTATTATTCAAAATAGAAGGCCATACTTTCTTTCTACTAATCATATAACCGTAAGTTGTACTGTCTCCCAAACAAACTATATTTTTCATAAAATCAATTTCCTTCAATATTTATTTACTATTATTATATACTGAACTTTTTTAACTTTGTCAACCGTAAATTACAGCACTTTCCCGCACGGTAAATAAATCCACATATATAATTTAAATACAATTAACAATTACTCTATATAGTTTATTTTATTCATCGTGCGTTATAGGCATAACAAATTTAAACAAAACTTGGGTGGGGGTTAAAATAACAGTTAAAAATTAAAAAGAAAATACAGTAAAAATAACATAAAAAATTTTTAAATATATAGGGTGGGATTTAGAATAAAGCTTTAAAACCTATTTACATTTGCCCGCCCTCTATCTTTATTGTTTTTATTTTCAATTCTTTGATTTTATATTCTTTATTGTTTAAAAAGAAATGTTAACGCCCGCCCAAATATTTTTTAAATTTAAAATCTATTTAACGCACGGTTAATGAACTTTTAATTATATGTTCAAATTATAATTTTAAATTGTATTATATTGTTAATTTTATTCACCGTGCGGTATCAGCAATTATAACATACATTTTTCTATTTAAATAAATATACTTTTGATGTATTATACAAAAACAAATTTTTATATTCGGAGAATTAAATATATGAGCAATTTTTCTAGTTTAAGTGATACATTAACTTTAAATAATGGTTATAAAATTCCTTGTGTAGGATTTGGTACTTGGCAAACTCCAGACGGTGAAGTTGCAATACAATCTGTAAAAGATGCAATATCTTTTGGATATAAACATATTGATACTGCTGCCATATATGGAAATGAAGCAAGTATTGGAAAAGCAATAAAAGAAAGTAATGCAAACAGAAATGAATTATTTATTACAAGCAAAGTATGGAATAAAGAAAGAGGCTATCAAACTACATTGAAAGCTTTTGAAAAAACTCTTAATGATTTACAGCTTGACTATCTTGATTTATATTTAATTCACTGGCCTGCTGCTCAAAATCAATTTAAAGACTGGGATAATATAAATTTAGAAACTTGGAGAGCTATGACAGAACTTTATAAGGCTGGCAAAATTAAAGCAATAGGTGTTTCTAATTTTATGCCTCATCATTTAAAATCATTAATAGAAACAGAAATTAAACCTATGGTTAATCAAATAGAATTCCATGTAGGTTTTATGCAGGAAGAAACATTCAAATACTGTAAAGATAATAATATTTTAGTGGAGGCTTGGAGTCCTCTTGGTACAGGTAAAATGCTTAATAACAGCACATTAAAAGAAATAGCTTCAAAATACAATAAATCTGTTGCACAGCTTTGCATACGTTGGTGCTTACAAAATAATACTTTACCTTTACCTAAATCAGTAACATCTGCACGCATAAAAGAAAATACAGAAGTTTTCGATTTTGTTATAAGCGATGAAGATATGAAAACTATAAATGCTATGGAATATTTCGGAGGCTCCGGACTCAATCCTGATAAAATAGATTTCTAATATTTATAATTTTAGTATATTACAACGCACGCTGAACTGTATTAAAAAATAGAAACTAATTAATAATGCAATGTTAATTATAGAATAAAATACATTCACCGTGCGTTAATTAAATTCTTAAACTAATCACAGCTTGGGCGGGGCTATATTAACAAATAAAGCAACAAAAAATAATTAAACTATAAATTCAAGTTGAATTATCAAACCTAAAGGGTGGGAAATGAAAATAAAACAATAATGAAAAAATATAATAGTTTATATTTCTTCATTATCAAATTCAGATACAATATATTTATTGAAATCATCTTTAGTACATGCAAAAGATTCTTTAAATAAATACCCTTCAAAATATCCTATTTTATAATAATCTTTATTCTTACGAATTTTATCGATATGTTCTTTTACAGCATTTTTTATTTTAGAATTATAATCAAAATATTCTTCTTTATAAACCATAATATAAACTGCTCTTCTTTTAGAATCATTAATATTTTTTATTAATTTTAATTCTAATAAAGCAATATAAGTATCATATGCTTTTTTATATACATCTTCTTTACTTACTGATCCGCTTTTAAATTCTATTAAATATATATTTCCGTTTGTAAATTTGTAAATTGCATCTACAGAACTTACCTTTACCTTAAAGTTATATTTTGAATTATATTTCTTTATCAGCTTATCAGCATTAATAACTTTATTTTCTGCATCTGTCATATAAGTTGTAATATATTCTTCAAAATCAGATTTTTTAACTTTACTTAAAGAAGTTTCTTTTAAAGTAGCTTCTAAATTATAATTATCTGAATCATTAATTTCTAATAATATTGATTGTTTTAATTCATCAAGGATTATTTTTTTCATTATCCTGCTCTTCTCTCATGTTAGATAATATCTCTAAAGGTTCATACATTTTCTCATAAATTATATCCAAATTATCATTAACATTTTTGAATATTACATTAGATTGATTTTCAGATAATTCTGTAATATAGAAATTCACTCTTTCATCTATATTATGCCTTTTTGAAAATCTATTAATTGCTTCCAAAAAATAATGACTATGTGTAGTTATAGTAATTGTTAAATTAAAATATTTCTGTAAAAGAACTATTAACTCGGCATAAATAAGCTGCCATTTTGGGTGAAGATGTATTTCAGGCTCATCTAATATAAGAACATCTTTTTCATTTAAAGAACCATTTTCTAAAAGCCTTTTTATGATGACAAAAGATTTTAAACCTGCTGAAAGATTTTGTAATTTAATTTCTGTATTATTATCATTGTAGTGTAAATAAAATTCCTTATTTTTATTTATAATTTTTGCATTCATTACACTATTAAGTACATCATAAACTTTTTCCAAAATTTCTCTATTAGTTACAGCCTCAATTATACCTTCATATTCTGAATTTTCTTTTACTAAACTAGAAATTAATTTCCTTGATATAAAATTTAAATTATATGCAGTAATATTATCTAATATAAAAGGATTATCTATATAAAATACATTATGTGTTATATTAAACTCGGAATCGAATTTTATACATTCATCATTTTTAAATTCTATATTCATTTTTTGGTTTTTTATATATAACTCTAATGCTGAGTCAGTATTTTCATTAAATAAATTATTAATCTGCTCACAAAAAATATTAGAAAAATATCTACTTATTATTTCAAGCATTAATTTATTGTATGGCACCGACATTATTTTTAGTATCTCATTTGATACATTATCTATATTATTTAATGATATCAATGATTTAGGTATAGTATTGATAATAATATTTTTTATATTTTCTATATTATAGATATTTAATGTATCTAATATTTCATTTGTGCATTTATTTGCAAAGTCTGAAAAGTTAGATACTATTGATGGGTTTAATTGCAATTTATCTATATTATTAATAATGCTTAAACCTTTCTCGCCTCGTATCCTCTTAGCACTATTATAATTTGAACTAAATATAGAAAATAAAATCTTTCCTATTGTGCTTTTGCCTGTATCATTATCGCCGCATATTACAGTTATGCCATCTATATTTATATCTGCTTTTTCTATCTTGGCAAAATTAGATATCTTTAATTTCATGAACATTTATCCTAAATACACATATTATCGTAAAAAAATATACTTCTATTATAAATAAAAATAAGCAATTTTATACAGACTATTTTTTCAATAATTTTATATTGAAAAATTATTCCTGAGTTACTAGCTTTTCTTCGCTGTCATTAACCTTGCCGTCTTTATCTACTTTTACAGTAAATATTTTTGATACACCTTTTTCTTCTGCTGTTATACCATAATATGCATCAGCAATAGTAGCAGCTACCTCATCATGAGTAATGATTAAGAATTGAGTTTTATCAGAAAGGTTTTTTACCATGTTTTTGTATCTTATGATGTTCGCTCCGTCAAGTGCTGCATCAACCTCGTCAAGTATACAGAAAGGACTAGGACGGTACAAGAATATAGCAAATACCAAAGCAAGCCCTGTCATGGTAAGCTCACCGCCTGAATAAGATACTATGTTCTCCATCTTTTTGCCCGGCGGCTGAGCGAATATATCTATAGGACTGTTTAATAAATCTTCTTCATTCTGTATTCTTAAACCAGCATTACCGCCGCCGAATAAGATTTTGAAAGTTTCAGAGAATTTTTTATTTATTTCATTGAATGTCTTTAAGAAATCCTCACCTGCTTTCTTATTGGCATCTACTATGATTTTTAATATTTCTTCTTTTGACTTCTCTAAATCATCTCTTTGTTTTGTTAAAAATTCAAATCTTGTCTTAGCTTCCTGATATTCATCTAAAGCCATTTCATTTATATGGCCTAAATTTTTTATTCTATCATTAATAGTATTTAATTTATTTCTAAATGAATCTTCATCTATTAAATTTTGAGTATTTTCCTCAAACTCTTTCAAATTAAGAGCATAATTTTCATAGAAATGAGTGTATATATCATTAATCTTATCTTTGCTTTGATTTATTCTTTCACTCACTCTTGTAATGTTTTCATTTATCTCATTTAATTTTTTTACACGCTTAGCATGATTTACTTCAAAATTAGATAATGCAGACTCAGCTTTTTTTATTTCATTAGCTTTATGTCTTGATTCGCTTTCTGTTTTTGATTTCTTCTTTTCTAATTCTTTATAACTTATAGAGTTTTGTTTATATTCTTCATTAAGTTTTTTATAATCTTCTTCAAGTCTATTGATCTTCTCATTAAGAGTGGTGAACTCATCTTCTATAATCTGCATACTTTTTATTATCATCTCTTTTCTATCTTCAGACGCTTTTCTGTTAGTTTCGTATTTAGCTCTTTCTATAGTAAGAGTTGTAAGTATAGAATTAGATTTATTAATATTTTCTGTAGATGTTTTTATTTCATTATTAATTTCTTCTATTTTTTCTAAATTAGTTTTTATTAAATTTTCTAAATCGGCAATCTCTTTATCTATTGCTTCTTTTTGCATATATGTACCCTCTTTATCAAAAAGCAAATCAACAAAAGGGTCTTTTATTTTAGTATACTCTTTAAATATACCTTGTAAAAATAATGCATCTTTCTTTTCTGTATCTAAACTATCACCTAAATTCCTAATAAAACTTGATAATGATGTAAAATTAATATCATTTAAATTTGAAAGCACACCCTCATCTTCAAACTCTTTTATGGTTTTCATTTTGGTGTTAATAGCATTAAGTAAATTATTGAATCCAATATCAATATCTGTTTCATGCTTTCCGATATTTTGGTAAAAGCTGTTTCCCATAATATCTTTTTTCTTTTCATCAATTTCAGTTATAATTTTATTTATAACCTCTAATTGTCTTTCTCTGGCATCTGCTATTTTTATAGCAGCATTCTGATTATCTTGTGTGATGTTTGATATTTGATCATTTAATGCCGCTATTTTATTTTGTTCATTAGCTATGTTTGTTTCTTCTGTTTCCTGTTCTTTTAAAGACTTTTCTATATTTTCTGCAATAGTTTTTACATCTTCTTCAAGCTCTGCTATTTGTTTTTTATCTTCTTCTATTCTTTTTAAAAGAGTATTTTTTCTGTTAACAGTTTCTTCTTTATCTTTGCTCGCATTGTCAAGCTGATTCTTTAATTGATTGCCCATCTTCTCTATATGAGTAAGCTCTGTTACAATTAATGATACTTGCTTATCAAGCTCTATAGATAAACTTCTAGTTTCTTCAAATTTTAAAAGTTCCTGCTGTTTCTGCTTATCTAAATCCTGCAATTCTTTTTCTAATTCTTGTTTTTTATTAGTATGTTCTTCAAGAGTTTTATTTTGATCTTCTAATGTAATTTTTAATTTTTTTACTTGATTAACATTCAAGCTTATAGTAATTTTTTTATGTTCATCTTTAAGGTTATAATATTTTTCTGTTCTTGCTGCCTGATCTTTTAAAGACTTATAATGTTTTTCAGCATTCTTTATTTCTATTTTTACATTATCTAAATTTCTTTCTGATTCTTCAAGCTTTTTAGTAGCTTCCCTTCTTCTTTCAAGATATTTACTGATTCCTGCCGCATTTTCAATAATGCTTCTTCTTTCTTCAGGCTTTTGCTTTGCTATCTCTGATACAGTACCCTGCTTAATAACAGAATATGCATTTTTACCAAGTCCAGTATCCAAAAACATATCAACTATATCTTTTAAACGAACCTGTTCATCATTGATATAATATTCGGACAAACCTTTTCTGTAATATTTACGTGTAACAATAACTTCGTCTATATCGTATTTTTTTATCCATCTTGATTTATTATCCAAAGTGAGAGCCACTTGAGCAAGTGAAGATGGTTTTCTGGTGTCTGTACCATGGAATATAACACTTTCAAGACCTTTAGAGCTGTCTATTCTTAATCTGCTTGCGGACTGCTCTCCCATAACCCATAGAAAAGCCTCTACTATATTACTTTTTCCTATCCCATTAGGGCCAAGCACTACAGTAACACCTTCATTGAACTCAATATTAGTTTCTATGGCAAATGATTTGAATCCATGCAAATTAAGATTCTTTATATACATCTCTTTTCCTGTCTTACCTTAGTATCTGTTTGTAATTATACAATCCTATTAAAAAATAATCAATTATTAAATAGACAATATATAAAAACACTATAAATTTATTTGTTTTTATATGTTATTAGTCCTGCTTATTTTCGGTATAATGCATAGTAAATATGAAGACTATGGTAATTTTGTTATGATAAAATATTAATTTTAATGTGTTTTTTACGAGATGAAAAAACTATCATTTTATAGGAAATTCAAAAATATATAGCTAATACAAGGATAATTTGTATCATATAAAATGATATGCAATTATATATTGATTATTAGTTAAACTTTTTATTTTAAATATTGACATTATAATTTAATATTTTATAATATTTTTATGAAAAGAATATTTACTTTATTAAATAATACACTCGACACTCGACAAATAATTTAAATCTTTTAAAAAATTTAATATCCGATAAAAATTATAATAATTCTAAAAAAATATATTCTTCTTTATACATTTTTAAGTTAATATTTGTATTGCATGATATTTTAAAAATTTATTTATCATTTTTAATACAAAAACAATCATATATAAAAAACTATAATCATAATTTTATTCTTCTATATTTTCTCAAACTTTTGAGAATGAATTTTTTCAATGATAGAAACATTTTTAAAAATGTTTTTTATAAAAATTATAATTTATATAAGGAGTTCTAATATGAACAAAAGACTATTTTCAATTTTATTTACTTTATTTTTAGTAGGTGTTTTATCTGTAAGCTGTTCAAATGCAGATAAAACAGGTTCAGGAGAAACAAAGCCTACAGGTATAGACAGCAAATATGCAGGTACTTGGATAGGAGGCGGAGATTTAAAAGATCAAACAATTGTTATAAATGCAGACGGTTCAGCAAAAAATCAAACTGAGGGTGTTGATATGCCTGCTTCAAGTATAACTAAAAATTCTGATACTTCATATACAGCAAATTATACTTTTAATCATAACACTGAAGTTACAGTAAAAGGTACTATGAATATAGAATTTACTTCTGATACTTCTGCTAATGTTACAGGTCAAAATACAATTACTCAATCAGGCGTAACTTCAACTGAAGATATCAACGGCACTTTAACTAAAAAGCAATAATCAATCGTGTTTTTATTTAGGGCTTGATTAATTATTAGTCAAGCCTTTTATTTTGCATTATTTTAAATTCACATAATTTAATCTAAAAACTTTATATCAAATTGGCTTATATAATCTCTCTTTTCATACATATCATCTTCTGTTATATTATCTATTACATAAACTAAAGTAGATATTTTCACTGTCTTTTTTACTATATTGTTTAAGTCCTCATTTATCTTTATAATGATTTTATTGTATTTGTTAATATAATCTTTTATATCTTTAGTGTTTTCTATATCATCAATAGTTTTATCAAAGAAAGCATTTATTTGTTTTACTTGGTTCTGAGCCTCTAATTTTATATATTCTTCTTTAAATGTATTAGAAACTTCTTCAAATGATTTTAATTCTTCATTTTTGGATATATTTATTTTGTTAATAAACATCTCTTTTATTTCTTTAATATTCAAAGCGATTTTCAAATAATTTTTATAAGTAATATTGTCAGTATTTTCTGATGATTCTTCAATAGTTTTTTCTGTAGTATTAGTATATGTCTGAACTAAATTGCTTGAACTATTTTTTTCAATGCTTGTATAAATTCTATCAAATTCTTCTATAAAAGTAATTATCATTTTCTGTTCAATATTATTTAATTTTGAAAAGCTGCCGATGATACCATCGTTATAGTGTATATCAATTAAAGTTGAAGGTTCTGTATTGCTTAATTTCATTATATTGTTTTCAACTAACCATTCTGATAAAATTTGGAATAATTGTATATCAACATCATAAAATTCCGCTATTCTATTTTTATCTACACCATAATTTATATAAGAACTATAACCGTCCCCTATATTATACTTAGAATAATACGTATAATTACTATTCCTATCATAGTAAAATCCCATTTTAAGCATTGTTTCATATACTATTTCATCGTTATATTCTTTATTTAATTTTAATTCAATTTTCATAATATTTTTATACTCTCTTTCATATTGTTTTATCATTATTATAGCATATTTAGAATTTATTAAAACAAGGTTTTATAGTATTTTCTATACGCACGCTGTACAAATCTATAGAATAAAGTGCATTAAAATTCTGAAATTATATATAAATTAAATTCGGTTATCCGTGCGTTAAATAAATTTTAAATTTAAATAACGCTTGGGCGGGTGTGCTTTTTCTGGTTAGGCAATAATGAAATTTAAGCCTTAATTTTAAATTAAGTATAAAAGGGCGGGTTTTTAATAAATTCAAAAAGTTCAT
>NZ_JAWLQI010000046.1:0-25953 GCF_036997785.1 Brachyspira pulli | reverse complement strand
TATTTATAGCCCTATTTATATAAAAAATTATGCTTGCAGAAGTTTGAATCTTTGATATACTCTATCTAAAATAAATTTTATTATTTGGAGAGCGTATGCTAAAGAAAATTATCTCAAACATTCTAAAATCTGCATTAGAAGATTATTTAAAAGATACTGATATAAAAGATATAGATTCATATATAGAAATAGGTTATGCAGTAGATGATAAATTTGGCGATTATGCTTGTCCTGTAGCTATGAGGCTTGCAAAAGTACTCAAAAAAAATCCATTCGATATAGCAAACTCTATAGCTGAAAAAATAGATAAAAAATACTTTGAAAAAATAGAAGCTGCAAGACCAGGATTCATTAATTTGACACTTTCTAATGATTATATAAATGAATGTATTAATGATTTACTTAACAATGATAATTACGGAAAAAATACAGTAGAAGATAAAAAGAAAATATTAGTAGAATACGTTAGTGCCAACCCTACTGGGCCGCTTCATATAGGACATGGAAGATGGGCGGCTATAGGAAGTGCTTTATCTAATATACTTAAATATGTAGGACATGAAGTTTATCAAGAATTTTATGTTAATGATGCCGGCGAACAAATAACAAAATTGAATGAAAGTGTTCAAGCAGTTAAAGAAGGCAGAGAAATACCTGAAGACGGATATCATGGTTCATATATACAAGATGTTGCAAAACAAGACGGAGTACCTAAAGATATTATATTAGAAAGTCAGAAAAGATTATTAGAAAGATTCGGTACCTATATGGATAATTATGCCTCAGAATTAAAAATACGTGAGGGCGGAGAACTTGAAAAAACTATGGACTTTCTTGATAAAGAAGGACTTTTATTTGAAGAAGATAATGCTGTTTGGTTTAAAAGTACAAAATACGGAGATGATAAAGACAGAGTAGTAAAAAAAAGCAATGGTACATACACTTACTTTGCTCCAGATATTACATATCATAAAAATAAAATTGACAGAGGATATCATTATTTAATCGATATATTAGGTGCAGACCACCATGGATATGTACCAAGAATTACTGCTGCTGTAAGGGCTGTTAGTAAAGACACTGCCACATTAAAAGTAATATTAGGTCAGCTTGTTCGTCTTTATAGAGGAACTGAAGTTGTAAGAATGAGTAAAAGAACTGGAGATATGATAAGCCTTGAAGATGTTATTGATGAAATAGGAGTTGATCCTACAAGATATTTCCTTCTTATGCGTTCTTATTCTAGTTCATTAGATTTCGATTTAGAGCTTGCTAAAAAGAAAGATAATGATAACCCTGTTTATTATGTACAATATGCTTATGCAAGAATTTGTAATATATTCTTCAAACTCGAAGAAAAAAATATGACTTATGATAATACCAAGCCTTTTGATATGAATAAAATAGCAAATGAAAGTTCATTAAAACTTGCTAAAATGATATTAAGATTCCCTGATGAAATATTCGAATCTGCAAAATCTTTAGAAGTATACACATTAATCAATTATACTTATGAAGTTGCAAGTGCTTTACATAAATTCTATTATGATAATATAGTATTAGAAGAAAATGCAGAAATAAGACAAGAGAGATTAACCCTTATTAAAGCAGTTCAAAAAATATTAGGAACATGCTTCGATATAATAGGAATATCTAAAGTAGAAAGAATGTGGGCTGATGAACAAAATTAATTAATTCACATATAATAAAATATAAATAGTAATAAAAGATTAATACAATTTTTTATTACTATTTTTTTATGTTTTAATATTTCAATTACAAAAAAATTTATATAGATACCATTATAACAGTATATTTTTATATTTCAGTATATACCCAAAATTTTTAAGTTTGTCAACTGATGCACTTTATGTAAATTTATCTACTTTTTTGCCGCACAAAAAAGTAGCAAAAAACGCAATTGCTAGAACTTTATATTTTAAGAATTTGTATTAAATATGGTGTAATTCCATAGTTTTAGGTCAAAAATACAGTTGTTCGCGAAGCGTATCCAAGCCTGTCGATGATATAGGCTCTCGCCGAAGGCGGGCTGTACCTTATATCAATACCGAAAGGTCCTTGCCTACGGCACGCAGAGCGGTGGGCAAAGCCCCAGATATAAAAAAGAAAATATAAATTTATTTCTGACAAAATATAGTTGTTTAAGTATATACTAATATCAATTTATAAACTATAAAAACAAAAAATCCGTAAGAGTTATAATAACTCCTACGGATTCTTATTTATTCACTTTTATTAATTACTTAATTAAGCACCTAAAACACCACTGATTAAGAATGCTGTAGCGAAAGAAACGATAGCGTAAAGTTCTGGGAATACAGCAACGATGATAGTGTTACCAAATACATCATAACCATTACCTATAGCTTCAACACCATTAGCACAAACTTTACCTTGGTATATAGCTGAAACCATACAAGCTAAACCAACAGCGATACCAGCACCTAATATAGCAGCACCTTGGAATATAGAGATGTCAGCTGTTAAGTAAGGCTGCATAATGAAGAAAGCAGCGAAACCATAAAGACCTTGTGTACCAGGTAAAGCACTCAAAACAAGACAGCTACCAAATGCATCTTTGTTTTTCTTTAAAGCACCAACTGTAGTCATAGCAGAAATAGAAGTACCAACTGCACTACCAATACCAGACATACCTACCATTAAACCTGCTCCTAAATATCCTAATAAAAGCGCTGTGTTCATTGTAAAACCCATAATAAAATCTCCTTTTTTAGATTAATATGAAATATTTTTGTATTATGTAATTATTTTTAATTAAAAATTTAAGCCCAAATTAAGCCACTTTTTTTAGAGGCTTATACTCTTTACCGCCGCCTTCAAAACCAACGTTATTGTAGAATTCTACAAATGTTAATCTTAAAGGGTGTACCAAAGCACCAAGTATGTTTAATGCGAATATAGCTATATGACCTACAACTAGGAATACAACCATTATAACAACACCAACACCAGGAATAGCTTTGAAACTCATACCTATTTGGTTTATTACTAATGCCAATATAGAGCCTGAAGCACCTAAAGCAAACAAACGTATATAAGAAAGTGTATCACCCATTATACCAGTAGCAGCAAAATACACACCAAGTATAGAGTTTAATACATCTGGTTTCTTACCAACATTAGAAAGTATTACTAAGAATACTAAACCAACAACTATTAAAGCATAATATACAGTGCTGAATTGTTTGATAACTTCCATTTTCTGCATATCGCCTAAGAACCATAAAACAAGTCCTGGAATAAATAGAAGTTTACCTATAGCACCTAATATATCGCCTATAGGGCTAGTTTTAATTCTATCTATAACACCAACTACTAAAGCAAAACATATATGTAATACACCTATAAGTAAAGCAGTATTAAATGGAGTTAAGAACCAATTTTCTTTTATGTCTGTAATTATTAAATACTTGCTCAAAGTGGCAAATAAAGGTATTTGAGTATTAGAAGGTATGCTTACACCAAATACACTACCGCCATTAATGATACCCATAATAGCAGTACATATACCTAATGTTAATGCTAATATACCAACACCTCTTAATTTTCCCTTTAATACAGTAAATAAACCTATTAAAGCTATTATAGTTAATACCAAACCATAACCAGAATCGCCAAAACAATATGCGAAGAATAATGGATAGAAAACTGCTATCATAGGAGTCAAATCTATCTCGAAATAATTTGGCAATTGGAATAATTTTGTAATAAGCTCATAAGCACCAGAATATTTATTATTTTTAAGTTCAACTGGCGCTTTATCATCTCTGCTAGGATCTTCCATTATATAAGCTATTTTCTTATTGTCTAACAAAGATTTTACTTCATTCTCTTTATCTTTAGGTACATAAGCTTCTACATAAAGTATTTTACCTTCAGTACCTTCACTAGCCACAAAACTTTCTTTAGCTTCTTCAAAGTGATTAGAAATATTAAGATTATCTATTTCTTTATTTATATTTTCTATATAAACTTGATTTTTGATAATCTCAATTTCATTTTCTTCAATCTTCTTATCAAGCTCAGCGATTTTTGCATTTATCTCATCATAAGATTTAGAAGGCATGCTAATAATATCAAAAGGAATTGTTTCTTCACTGCCGTCTTTTTTGAAAGCAACAAAATAAACTTTTCCAGCTTCCTCTTTTATAGGATAAGTAAAGATATCATTAACTTGAGAGAAATTATAATCATTATATTCCTTAATACTAGCACTATAGAATATAACATTATAACCTGTTTTCTCTTTTAAGCCATTAACTTTATCAAAGCTAAAATTACCAAAAGGAGCTATAACAGATAATTCTTTTTTAAGAACATCTCTTTCACCTTTCAATTTTTCAGAAATCTGAGAAGTGTTTATAACATTTTCTATAACTTCAGAAGCATTCTTTGATAAGATTTCAGCCTTCACATTAGAAACATCTTTTTTAGCTTTTTTAGCATCAGCCAAAGCATTATTGATAATACTTTTAGCTCTTGAAGCATTATGTTTTTTAGCAGCAATGCTATCAATGTTTTCTGATGAAACACTGTTAGCAATTTCTATATGAACAAGTCCAAGAGATGCTAAATCACTTAAAGTTTTTTCCTTATCCTCATGGAATACAAAGAGAGAGAGTTTCTTCATTTTTCTAATCATAAAGATGCCTCCTTTGCTCTGTTTCTTTCTTTTACTATTTTTTGAGAAGACTTACTTAAATTGTCTTCATCTTCCATATACCTTTTAATCTTGATTATAGCTGTTTTATACTCAGGGATTTGTACTTTCTCATAAAGGTTAACTTTCTGAGTAGTTTTTTTCCTAGCATAAGCCAAAGCATTTAATCTTGCCTCAGTCATTTCAATTTTTACTTGAATAGTCATAAGGCGTTCAAACATACTAATAGCTAATCTAATCCAAGAAGGCATATTAAAGAGGCTGACATTTTCAATAGAAAAATCAATGTTAGAAAGTATAGAAACTTTAACACCAGCAATGTTTTTTAATTCTGAATTGATTTTCTTGATTTTTACTATCTCAGGAAACTCAGTCCAAAAGCCATTGTAGTTTTGGTTTTCTTTAACTAACTTTTGATATTCTTCTTTAAGTAATTCAATCTCAGCGGTAATCTTTCTAACCTCAAGACGAAGGGCTGCCTCTTTACTTTTTAAAGTAGGCAATGCTTTCTCACGTATAGAAAGCTGGCGTCTTAGGTTTTGAAGAGCCGTTTTATTGTATTGAAACTTTAATGCCATATTTTTTACCTACTTTTTTAAATTAGTTGTTTGCCCATTTACCATATTTTTCTACAAGTGATTCTTTTATACCTACTTCTGCTTTACTAAAGTATTTACCCATTAATTCCCAACCAGTTTCTAACATCTCATCAATTTTGATGTTAATGTCTATTGCTAATAATCTTTCAGAATATTCAGCAGCATATTTCAAACATCTTTCATCATACTCTGTTAAGTCGAAACCGTTTTCTTTTTTCATTTTAGCATTAGCAGCATCTGAATAAAGACGTACTAAAGTGTTCATTACAGCTGGGTGGTCTTCTCTAGTTTTCTTACCTATAACCAACTGTTTCAAACGTGAAAGACTTCTGAATGGGTCAATGATTGTTTTACCTATATCAGAGTCACGTCTTAAGTAAAGCTGACCTTCAGTGATGTAACCAGTGTTGTCTGGTACAGCGTGAGTAATATCACCTTCGTTAAGAGTAGTAACAGCAATAATAGTAATAGATCCGCCATCTGGGAACTGAGCTGCTTTCTCATATATTTTAGCAAGGTCTGAATATAAAGAACCTGGCATAGAGTCTTTAGAAGGAATTTGATCCATTTTGTTAGATACAATAGCTAAAGCATCGGCATAAAGTGTCATGTCTGTAAGAAGAACAAGAACTTTTTGTTTATGCTCAACTGCGAAATATTCAGCAGCTGTACAAGCCATATCTGGTACCAAAAGTCTTTCTACTGGTGGGTCATCTGTAGTATTGATGAAACATATAATTTTATCTAAAGCACCAGCTTCAGTAAATGTATTTTTAAATGATAAGTAGTCATCGTTAGAAAGTCCCATACCTCCAAGAATGATCTTGTCAGCTTCAGCTCTCAAAGCAACCTGTGCAAGTACTGCGTTATAAGGCTGGTCTGGGTCTGCGAAGAACGGTATTTTCTGTCCTGTTACAAGTGTATTGTTAAGGTCAATACCAGCAATACCTGTTGCAATAAGTTCAGAAGGCTGTTTTCTTCTAACTGGGTTTACAGAAGGTCCTCCGATTTCTACTTCTTTACCTTCTACTTCAGCACCTCCGTCTATAGGCTCACCGTAAGCATTGAAGAATCTTCCTGCAAGAAGTTCGCTTACTTTAAGTCTAGGAGGTCTGCCTAAGAATACTACTTCAGCGTTAGTAGGTATACCTTCTGTACCTTGGAAAACCTGAAGTGTAACAATATCTCCAATCATTTTTACAACCTGAGCAGGTCTGCCAGCTACTAGAGCCATCTCATCGTTACCAACATTTTCTGCTCTTAATGATACAGTTGCTTTAGTGATCTGTACTAATTTTGTATATACTTTTTGAAATGCTTTAGGCATGTGTTATACTCCTTTCAGCAAATATTGATTCCATCTCAGCTGTGTATTTTTTGTGATCATCAGACTGATATACAGAATAGTTCATCTGTTTGAATGCGTTAATAAGTCTTTTGAAATAAGTACCTACTTCACTATAATCATCAAATCTGTAATCAGCTTCTACAACTTTCATAACTTGATTTAATAATTCTTTTTGTCTTTCTATAGGACAGTTCTTATCTACTTTATCGAAAGCGTCTTGCTGTAAGATTACGAAGTCTATAAGTTCTGCTTTCCATAAACGCTGATGGTATTCAAGAGGTACTGCGTCGTCACCAAGAATGCTTATTTGGTCATTAGCTTCTTGTCCTCTTCTAGCAATATCTTTTGCTTTAGTTACTTTATCTGCCCAGCCTTTTTCTATATTGATATCTGAGAACTCTACGAATTCTGGATATTCTATATATTTAGAATAAGAATCTAATGGGTCTACTGCTGGATATCTTTTACTGTCAGCACGTTTTTGTGATAAAGCGTAGAAACATCTAGCTGCTTTACGAGTAGATTCTGTTACTGGCTCTTTCAAGTTACCGCCTGCAGGAGATACTGTACCTATGAATGTAATTGAACCTGTTTGGCCATTATTTAAGTATACGAAACCTGCTCTAGCATAGAAACTAGAAATAATAGCTGGCAAGTCGATAGGGAATGCGTCTGGTCCTGGCAACTCTTCAAGTCTGTTAGACATCTCTCTTAAAGCCTGTGCCCAACGAGAAGTAGAGTCAGCAAGAAGAAGAACTTTAAGTCCCATTGATCTGTAATATTCAGCTATAGTCATACCTACATAAACTGAAGCTTCACGAGCAGCAACTGGCATGTTAGAAGTGTTACAGATGATTGTTGTTCTTTCCATTAAACTTCTGCCTGTTCTTGGGTCTATAAGTTCTGGGAATTCTGTAAATATTTCTACTACCTCATTAGCTCTCTCACCACAAGCTGTCATTATAATTAAGTCAGCGTTTGCGTTAGTAGCTAAAGCGTGCTGTAATACTGTTTTACCTGCTCCGAATGGTCCTGGAATAAATCCTGTACCGCCTTCAGTAATTGGGTTAAATGTATCTATAGTTCTTACACCTGTTTCTAATAGTTTGAAAGGTCTTGGTTTTTCTCTATATGATTTAATTGTAAGTTTTACTGGCCAAGTTTGTATCATTGTTACATTTACTTTTTCACCATTAGCTGCTTTGATTACAGCAAGTGTATCTTGTAAATGATAAGTACCAGCAGAAGCTACACTTTCAACTACACCTTTACCTTCAAATTTGAAAGGAACCATTATTTTATGGTCTATCCAACCTTCTTTAACAGCACCAATCCAATCTCCAGCTTGTACTTCCTCTCCAACTTGTGCTATTGGAGTAAAGTCATAAGTTGATTCTTTATCTTCAGAAAGATTATTATATTTTCCTCTTTCTAAGAATACACCTTGTAATTTATCAAGGTCATTTTGAAGTCCGTCGAAGTTTTTACCTAAAAGTCCAGGTCCTAATTCAATCTCTAACATTGAACCAGTAAATTCAACGGCATCACCTAATTTTACACCCCTAGTAGATTCAAATACCTGAGCACTAGCACTTGTACCTGATATTTTAATTACCTCAGCCATAAGTTTCACATTACCGCAAGATACATAACATATCTCGTTTTGTGAAACAGGACCGTCTACCTCTATTGAAATTAGGTTTGATATAATAGCAGTTACTTTACCTTTAGTCATTTCTATCTCCTAATTAATTATACATACATCACATAGCAGACGCTTTTGCCTTCAATGAACCTATTAGCGTCTCCAAGTGCTTCTTACCTTCCTCTTCATTCCTTCCATTTATACTAGCTGCATAAGTGAGATTTATATAATAAGCAAACACATTATCTGTTGTGAAAGATTTTATTGATGTAGCTCTATCTAAAAACTCCCTTACTAAAGAACATTCTATATTCTCCATATTGTATGGATCAGCTTTGTCTGATGAATTAAATATTTCTATTATACTATTTATATATGGTAGCTCTTTTCCTACTCCAAAATCGGAAGCAGTTGATTTAGTTAAAGCTGATATTAAGGAATAATCTCCTATAAGTTCTTTTGCTATTTCTTCACTACTAAAACCTAAAGCTCTTCCATTTAAAGCAGCTAAAATATTCTTTAAATCACGCATAAATAATGCATAACTTTTGATGAAAGAATTGCCGCTTTTTATCATCTCATCATAATATAAACCTAATAATGTATTTTCTATATGTCTTGCATTTTCCCATTCTACATTCTTATTATCTTCCAAAAACTTAGACATATAAACTGGCAAATTAGAAATACTTGAATATTTCTGCATTTCCTCTTTGCTGAATATTGATGGTTCTATATGCTCAACATAAGGACTGAATAAGCCTTTTTGTTTTGCTATTGCATTTACTAGATTTTTATTATCATTTTGATAAATAAGATAACTAAAAGCCTTAGCATCTTTAGCACTTAAACTAGATAATATACTTTGAGTAATTTCATTTATATCATACTTAGCCTTAGTATCGGAAAGTTTTACTTCGGGAAGACCTGAGATAAGATAATAATATGATCCCATACTCACCCCTCTTATTTACTAAAAATTACTTCTTCCGTTTTTGCTTTTATATAATCACTGAAAAACTCTACAAAGTCCTCATCTGTAAACTGCAACTGATAGTTACCGTTTTCTGGAACTATTTTAAATCCGTTAGATAATTTTTTATCAAAGTTAATAGTAGCATTCTTTATTGCACCTTTTATAGATTTTTCGAATGCAGCATCTATATCACTTTTTTTAGATTCTGGGAAATATACTGTTACATCTGAATTGCTAGATGATATATCCCATTTCTTTACTACTTCAAGGATTAAGTCTTTTAAAAAAGCAGTATCAGCAAAAGCTCCTTTTAAACCGTCTTCTAGTACTTTAGCTGTTACTAATTCTTTTATCCTTTGTTTTAAAGCACTAATTGATTGCTCGCCTGCCATACGTACATCTGTAATTGTATTCTTTTTTAGCTCTTCTGACTTTCTTTCTGCTTCTTTTACTATTTCTTCTGATTTCGCTTCTGCCTCTTTAATGATTCTGTCAGCTTCGCTTTTAGCATTTGAGATTATTTCTTCAGCTTTCTTATTAGATTTTTCAACACCATCTTGATATATACGTTCAAGAAGGGAGTCTAGTTTTTTCTCTTCAGCCATAATAACTCCTTAACGTTTTTATAAAAAAATTGATTTATAGAATTTTAAAATTTTTCTCCAACAAACACTATCTTTAATAGTTTATCAGTATTTACAAAAAAATCAAGCAAAATAAAAAAAATATCAAGTACATATTTCATTTTTTTATATTCAATTTAATCATTATATTAATTTTTAAACATAAACAACTTTAAAATTATACATTATATAATATAATAATCCAAAAAAATACTAAGGAAAAAACTATGAAAAAAGATGAACATATAGCTAAAACTCTTATATCTGAAGAAGAAATTAGTAAAAAAGTTAAAGAATTAGCTTCTCAGATTTCTAATGATTTAAAAGATAAAGAAAACATACCGTGCATTATCGGACTATTAAAAGGTTCCTTCATATTCATTGCTGATCTTGCTAGATATATCGATGTTCCTGTTGAAATTGATTTCATGATTGTTTCAAGTTATGGAAACAATAAAATAGGTTCTGAAATTAAAATACTTAAAGACGTTGATATCCCTCTTACTGGAAGAGATGTTATCATAGTAGAAGACATTATAGACACAGGTTACACTTTAGAAAAAATTTGTGAAGTATTACAAACTAGAAATGTTGCTTCTCTCAAAATATGCACTCTACTAAACAAACCTTCAAGAAGAAAAGTTGACATCAAAATTGACTATAATGGTTTTGATATTGAAGATGAATTTGTTGTGGGTTATGGTATTGACTATGCTCAAAAATACAGAAATCTTCCTTATATAGGTGTTGTTGAATAATATAATAACAATAAAAAATAATTTCATTTATATTTTTTAATTAATAAACCGCACGTTAAATAAAGCTACAATATACAGCAGCTTTATAATTCTAATCTTATAACATCAATACATAAAATTAGACGTGCGGTAATTTAATTTTAAATCTTAAAAAAACTTGGGCGGGTGCTATAAATTCTAATACAAACTTTTAAATCTTAAATAAATTAAAATACAGAAATAATTTATAAAATCTAAAGGGCGGGGTTCTAAATAATTCCAAAGGTAAATTATAAAAAATATGGTATACAATAAAAATTTTAAAATTAATTTAGATAACTTATCTGAATATTTATCTACTTTTGATGAATCTTTATTAAAAGAGGATATGCTTCAATTAGAATACAAAAATTATGTTATTGATTTTGGATTTTATTCAAATAAATTCATTCTATATATTATAGAAGATTATAATTGGGAAAACCCTATAAAAAAAGAGTATATAAATAACATTAATAATATAAATAGCATAATAAATAAATATTGTGATGACATAGTAAACTACAATATCTAAATATTATAGTCATAAAAAAATAACTCCAACAGCTAAACTTTAATTATAATATAAACTTTTAAATATAAATAATCTCTTTTAATCCTTGTATAATAATACAAAAAAATATATACTATCATCTAAATAAAATAATTTTTTAATATATTGGGATGTATAATGAAGAATATAGTTATAATTGGGGCTGGTAATGCTGGGGAAACTTTGGCTTATGAAGTATTAACTTCTGATGAAAATAATGAATATAATATACTTTGTTTTTTAGATGATGATGACAATAAAAAAGAAGTTAAAATAAATAATCATTCTATTAAAGTTAATGGAAAAGTTAAAGATATAAACACTATAATAGAAGAATATAAAAAAAATAATATAGATATAGAAGAAATTATAATAGCTATACCTACACTCAAACAAAAACAATTATTAGAAATTTTAAATATTATATATCCTACCGGAATAAAATATAAAATACTTCCTGGTTTTTTTGAAATAATTAAAGGTAATGCCTCAATTAAAGATATTAGAAATCTTGAACCTTCAGACTTGCTTGGACGTGAAGAAATAGGATTTGATGAAAAAGAAATTTCAAACTATTATAAAGATAAAACAATACTTGTTACTGGCGGCGGCGGTTCTATAGGAAGTGAACTTGTAAGACAATTAATAACATTGCCTGTAAAAAAAGTTATGGCATTAGACAACTCCGAAAGTGCTATACACTCTTTAATAATGTCTTTGAACGACAGCAAGAACGAAAAAAACAAACATAAATTTCAATATATAATTTCAAATGTAAGAGATTATGTAAAAGTTGATAAAATCTTAAAAGAAGAAAAACCAGATATTATTTTCCATGCTGCAGCTCATAAACATTTACCTTTTATGGAAGCATATCCTGAAGAAGCTATAAAAAATAATATACTAGCCACTGAAAATATAGCCACTCTTGCAATAAAAAATAATATTAAAAATTTTATATTCATATCAACAGATAAAGCAGTACGCCCTACTTCATTAATGGGAGCAAGTAAAAGAATATGTGAAAGAATGATAATGTCTTTATCACATGAGCAAAATAATACTGCATTCAAAATTACAAGATTCGGTAATGTATTAGGAAGCAGCGGAAGTGTTATTCCTGTATTTGAAAAGCAGATTAGAGAAGGAAAAGCATTGACAGTTACTCACCCTGAAATGGTAAGATTCTTCATGTCTATAAGAGAAGCAGCAAGACTTGTTATAAAAGCATGTACTTTAACTGATGGAGTAATATTCACTTTAGATATGGGAAAGCCGGTTAAAATTTTAGACTTGGCAAGAAACATGCTAAAAATGTATGGACTTACAGAAAAAGACATACCAATAGTTTTTACTGGAATAAGAGAAGGCGAAAAGCTTTATGAAGAAATTCTAATGGACGATGAAACATTGATACCGTCACAGTATAAGAAATTATTCATAGCAAAAGACCCTGTAGAATGTTTAAGTCCTGAAGAACGTAAAGTAATGATTGACGCATTTGATATTGCCTCACTTGATGCTGACAAAGAAACAATAAAAATGTTAATGCGTAAATATATAGAAGAATATACGGGATAAAATTCTCTGCCCACCCTTTATTCTTAAAAAAATCACTGTGGAATTTATGTATTTTATTTCTTCTATGCTTACAAAGAAATTATAACACCCACCCAAGATTTTTTTTAAATTCATAATTTTCACAACGCACGTTAAACTAAACTAAAAATATAAATCAATTAATAATACAATTTTAATTATATTAAAAAATACGTTCACCGTGCGGTATAAAGATTTTAAATCTAATTACAGCTTGGGCGGGTGTGCTTTTAGAAATTGAAGCCTTATATAAAATTAAGATATTAAATTTAAAGTAATGCAATAAATTTAAGAGGGCGGGATTTCTTAATAATTTTTTAATACTTAATTTTTAAATATTCTTCAATATTTTTTATAATGTTGTATAATATAATAAATTACTTGAGGTTTATTTATGAGAAACACAATAAGCATATCTATAATTATAAGTTTATTTCTTAAAGTAATATTTACATTTTCATTAATATATTTTGAAATTGCTAAAAATACAGGCAACATAATATTAGGAATAACAAAAAACTCAAATGATATTTTAATTTACTTGTCTGCTTTTTTGTCTATGATGATGACAGTACTTATATGGTATAATCTATTTAAAGGTAATCGAAAAATGGAAAAAATCAGTGAAGGAATGTACGAATTTGCCAAAACTTCATTTGATATGTATATGATAAGGAAACAAAAAAACATAAAAAAACAGAATATTAATAATAATATTATTAATAACAACAATAATAACATTAATAACAATAATGATAATAAATTTCTTAAAGACATTGATAAACGATATAAATGGCATCATATCATAAACAGAAAAAAATTTTAATATAATAAATTATTATAATCATAACAAATTTTTATTGTTCTTTGTTCCATATCAAAAAGTATATACATTATAAATAATTTTTTAATACTTAGTTTTTATATATTTGTTTAATAATTTTGATAATGCTGTATAATATAACAAATCATCTGAGGTTTATTTTATATGGGTAATAATAAAAATATATGTACTACAATTATAATGATTATATTATTTATAGTTGCTTTAGTAGCATTTGCCATAATGTATTCTTTGCATACTAAAAACATAGAAAGCAGATTTAATAAAGCATTAGAAAATTATTCTTTAAATATTCAAACTATAATAAGCAATACAACTATAGATAAAACTGTTATAACTAATGAATCAGAGAAGACAATTATAATAAACAATGAATTTATAATTAATGAAGAAATAGCAAATAATTTCAAATCAACATTCGATATAAATACAAGAATGCTTGAATCCTCAATGTCCGAAATAATGAAAAACTCAAACGATTTATTAAGTTTTTGGTTTGCATTTTTGTCTGTAATAATGATAGTATTCACATTTGCAGGTATATTTATAAATAATAATATCTTATCCGAAAGTAAAGAAAATCTGGAATATATAGAAAGCCTAAAAAAAGATATTGAAAACTACAAAGATAAAATACATCACTATGAACTTGATACTAGAAATTTACATTTAAAAATTGATACAGAAACACAAAGCAAAATATTTGAATTAGAAAAAAGCTCAAATCAATTTTTGAAAGAAATAAACGAAAAAAACAGCGAAGCTCTAAATTCAATAGATAAATTAAAAATAGAATTTAATGATTCCATTAACTCAATTCAAGAAAAATCAAATCAAATGATATCAGATATAAAAGAACAAGCACAAAAAGAAAGCGAAGAATTAATAAAATCAATAAAAGATAAAGCAGAAGAAGAAACTAAAAAATTAATAGAAAAAAATAATATAAATATAGAAATATCCAATTTATTTAATTCAGCCTATCAGGCAGATAATAATAAAGAATATGATAAAGCTATAAATTATTATAATCAAATTATAGAAATGACAGATGATTTATTGAAAGAATATGATAAAAACTCTGAAGAATATTCTCAATACCAAAACAACTACTACATAGCTTATAATAACAGAGGTAATGCCAAATATAATTTAGAACAATATAAAGAAGCCATTAAAGATTTTGATAAAGCTATAGAATTAAATCCCAATAGTTCAAAAACTTATTATAATAGAGGTAACACTAAATATAATTTAGAACAATATAAAGAAGCTATTAAAGATTTTGACAAATCTATAGAATTAGATCCTAATAATCAAGACACTTACAATAACAGAGGTATTGTTAAAGCGGATTTAAATTACTATAAAGAAGCTATTGAAGATTTTAACAAATCTATAGAATTAGATCCTAATTGTTCAGAAGCTTATAACAATAGAGGGACTACTAAATTAGATTTAGGATTCAACGAAAAAGCTATTAAAGACTTTAATAAAGCTATAGAATTAAACCCTAATAATTCAAATGCTTATAATAATAGAGGTAATGCTAAAAATAAATTAGGACTATACAAAAAAGCTACTAAAGATTTTAATAAAGCTATAAAATTAAATCCTAATAATGGAAATGCTTATAATAATAGAGGTAATGCTAAAAACTACTTAAAGAAATACAAAGAAGCCATTAAAGATTTCAATAAAGCTATAGAATTAAATTATAATCAATTTATAGCTTATTATAATAAAGGTATTTCTAAGTCCTATTTAGGACTCAATGATGAAGCCTATAATGATTTTATTAAAGGTTATAATTTAGCAGATGATACATCTAAAAAAGAGTACGAACAAAGAATTATTGATTTAGCTAAACAAAATAATAATGAAGCTGCTATAAAAATATGCAATGAAAAGAATTGGAAATAATAAAAAGCGAATCGGAGACGAGCATAACAATAAAGGATTAAATTATGGATAATGATATTATTAAACAATTATTTGATAAAGCTATAGAAGAATTAGATAATAAAAATTATGAGTTATCTATAGAAAGTCTTGAGAAAATTTTATTCTATCAAGGCGATAATTATAAAACTTATAACCTCATAGGTTTAAATAAATATAATTTAGGTTTATATGAAGAAGCTATTAATAATTATAATAAAGCTATAGAATTAAATCCTAATTGTGCAGAATCTTATAATAACAGAGGAACTTCCAAGGCATATTTAGGTTATAAAGAAGAAGCTATTAAAGATTTTAATAAAGCTATTGAATTAAATCCTGATTATCCAGATGCATATAATAACAAAGGAGCTGCTAAAGCTGATTTAGGTTATAAAGAAGAAGCTATTAAAAATTTTGATAAAGCTATAGAACTAAATCCTAATAATTATATGGCTTATAATAATAGAGGAATCGCTAAATCAAAATTGGGAAATAATGAAGAAGGCATTGGAGATTTTGACAAAGCTATTGAACTAAATCCTGACTATTCAAGTGCTTATAATAACAGAGGTACTGCTAAAAAAAATTTAGGTTTATATGAAGAAGGCATTGAAGATTTTGACAGAGCTATTGAATTAAATCCCAACTATTCAAAAGCCTATAATAGCAGAGGTACTGCCAAAAATAATTTAAAACAATACGAAGAAGCTATTAAAGATTTTAATAAGGCCATTGAATTAAATAATAATAATTCAGATTTTTATTATAACAGGGCTATAGCAAAATCAAATTTAGGATTAAATGAAGAATCCTATAATGATTTTATTAAAGCTTATGATTTAGCTGATGAGAAATTAAGATATGAATACAAACAAAAAATTATAAATTTGGCTAAACAAAATATTGAAGCTGCAATAAAAATATGCAATGAAAAAAACTGGAAAATTAATATATAAAAGCGAGTCGGAGCCAGCAAGTAAATTTATTTATTTGCTAATTACCGGCAGTACCAAAGGTGGACTTCGTCACGAGCATAGCAATAATAATATAATTTGTAAATACTAAAATTAAAATATAAAAAGCGAGTCGGAGCCAGCAAATAAATTTATTTATTTGCTAATTATAGGCGGAGACGAGCATAGCAATAATAGGAATAAATTATGGCTGATGATATTATTAAACAATTATTCGATAAAGCTAAAGAAGACTTTGACAATGAAAATTATGAGTTATCCATAGAATGCCTTGAGAAAATTTTATTCTATCAAGGTGATAATTATAAAACTTATAATCTCATAGGTTTAAACAAACATAATTTAGGATTATATGAACAGGCAATAGAATATTATAATAAATCTATTGAGTTAAATAATACAGAGCCTTACATCTATGTTAATAGAGCTTTATCAAAACATTATTCAGCTTTATATGAAGAAGCTATTAAAGATTATGACAGAGCCATAGAATTAAAAAACGATGATCCTTATATTTATGCTGACAGAGGCTTATCAAAAAATTATTTAGGTTTATATGAAAAGTCGCTTGAAGATTATGACAAAGCTATTGAATTAAAAAATGATGATCCGGAACTTTATGCTGAAAGAGCAATAGTTAAATATTATTTATCTCTTTATAAAGAATCAATTGATGATTACAATAAAGCTATAGAATTAGATGATTCAATTACATACATTTACAATAACAGAGGACTTGCAAAATTTCAGCTTGGACTTTATGAAGAAGCTATCAAAGATTATAATAAAGCCATTGAATTATATCCAGAATATTTAAATGCCCATTATAATATTGCATTGTCATATCATTACTTAGGTTTAATTGATAAAGAATCTGAGTATTTAAATAAGGCTTTGGAAATATCTCCGAATAATATAAACACTTATTTTAAAATTTATGAAATGGAATCTAGTTTAGGCAATAAAGAAAAATGCCTTGAAACTTTAAATAAGATTTTAGAAATAGATAATCAAAATTATAATGCATATAATGAAATAGGTAATGTAAAAAATGATATGGGGCTTTATGAAGAAGCTATTCAATATTTTAATAAAGCTTTAGAAATTAATCCAAACTATATAGAAGCATATAATAATATTGGAATATCAAAACATTTTTTAAAACAATATGATGAAGCAGAAAAATATTATAAAAAAGTTTTGGAATTAGATAACAATCATTATAATGCTTATTACAATATAGGTTTATCATATTATGAAATGAATCAATATGATAAAGCACTTCAATGTTATAACAAAGATATGAAGAAGCTATAAAAGATTATGATGAGCTTATGAAAAGAGATAGTGAAAATTCAGAATTATTATATAGCAGAGCTTTACGTTATGAGAATATAAAAAATTATGATAAAGCTTTAGAAGATTATAATAAAATAATAGAATTGAATAATAATATTTACTATGTTATAAAAGCTTATACTGACAAAGGATTTATATACTGTAAATTAAATAAAAGTGATGAAGGATTAGCATTTATAAAAAAAGGAATAGAGAAACTTTTATCATCTGAAGAATATGATATTAATAAAGAAAAAGAACTTAATGCAATTAAAGGACGCACTAAAGAATTAATAAACAAAAATATTTTAGGATTAGAAAATTTTTATGAAGAAATAAAAGATATAAAACAATTTATAGAAAATAATTCTTATCAAAAAGTTTTTGACAAAGGATTTAAAAATTATATAAATGGAAATTATAATGAGGCTTTAGAATATTTTAATAAATCTATTTGTTTAAATAAAAATTATAAATCTTCTTATCTGTATAGAGCTATGACAAAATCAAAACTAAATTACAAAGAAGAAGATATTATAAATGATTATAACTATGAATTGCAATTAGATTCAAAATTCAGCAGTGTATATTTTAATAAAGGACTATATTATGAAATCATTGGAAAGTATGAAGAAGCTTTGAATAATTATAATAAACTTATAGAAATAGATACTGAATTATATTTTAAAAAAGGATATATAAATAAAGCTTTAATACTTCTTAAATTAAAAAGATATGAGGAAGGTTTTTCAGCTGTTAAAGAAGCTTATAATGTTGCTTCAAAAATGAGTATCATAAAAGAAAGAAATGAAATGTTAAAAGAGTTAAACGAATATATAAAAAAATTATTAAATGAAAATATTAACGAAGCTAAAGAATTTTATAACAGCACAGAAAATATTGATAATTTTTTAAATAACAATGATTAATAAAAATAATTTATATTAATAATTAATCTCTACACATTCTCCTTTTTTCACATTATTATATCTATGTATTAATATATTAATATTCTCATCATTATAAAAACTATCTTTTTCAATTTTAAATGGTATTGCCTGATTATTAATAGATTTCTTTAAAAATATATTAATAGCAGTATTTGTATCCAAACCCAATTCACTAAAAAGCTTATCTGCATCTTTTTTTAATTCATCATCTATTTCTATTTGCATAATAACTTTTGACATATAAATCTCCTTCCCAAACTATTATAATGCATATTAAATAAATTTGAATAGTTTATAAAATTTTTATCTTGTATACATCTGACTGTTTCTAGCCTTATAACTATTCATTAGTTTATACACCTCATCTGGATTTAAAGCCTGTTCTACATTAATAGTAACATTCCAAATATCACCTTTAGAAAATCCTTGTTCCTGTAATTGAGCATTGCTTTGAACAGAAATTTTTCCTGATTTGTTGCGTACAATTTCCGCTCCCATCTCCCCTACAATTGCAGAGCCTCCGTCTGGAATAATGTATCCAGTTGTACCGAATGCAAATTGAGGAGCTGTAGGAGGATTTGATTTTACACTGTCTAATGCATTAGCCGATGACACTATACCTGAAGCAGCAGAAAGTGCAGATGATATTGCAGTAGCTGATATTATAAGTCCTGCAGCAAAACCTACAGGGCCTCCTTGTGCAAATGAAGCAGCAACTCCTAAAGCTGACTGAGCAATAGCAAGCGAAGGTATTAAAACAGCATCTGCTATTGCTTTTGACTTTTCCATCTCTGCTAATTTTACTTGATTATCCCACTGAGCATAAGCCTTATTATATTCAGCCTGTGCTAATTGTTTTTCTAATAATTCTCTTTGAGTTTGTATATCTTTTTCTTTTTGTAAATCTTCTTTTTCCTTGTCCTGCTTCTTTTTTAATTCTTCCTGTTTTATTCGTATAGCTTCAGCACTCATCAAGTCATTATTATTTATTGCTAGCTCTAATTCTTCATCAAGCCTAGCTAAATAATTTTCATAATCTTCATCATCTTCAGATTTTTTATTTTCTTTTAATTCTCTTTGATAATCGTCAAACTCCTGCAATTTATTTTTAGCTTCTTCAATAGCAGCATCATAAGAACTCAAATCATAATGAAAGAAATCAGAAAAACTGGCACTCAAATCTTTATATATGCTTGATACACTTGAAAGAGAATCTTTTATATCATCAGAAAAACTTTTTAAATCTACACTATTAATACTATTATCAAGAGAGTTAATTGAACTTTCAATATTTTCTATGCTGCTTTTTGCTTCATCTGCTCCGTTTGAAAAATCATTGAATAACTGTTTTGAATCATTAAAAAATAAAGAAGTTTCATAAGCAGAATTTATTTTCTTTATACTGTTTTCTATATTTTGTAATTCTTTATTTGTATCAGAAAGATTTTTATTTAAATCTTTATTAAAATTATTCATCATACTTTTAAACCTCTTTACTTATTTAATGCTTCATTCATACATAAACAATTTTAGTTTTTATAAATAGACTTGTTTCAAAACTAAATTAATCTAATAAACTAACTATTGTGTAAATGCTTATCTATCAAAATTTTAAATCTGAATACGGCATAATTAAGTCCGAATCTTAAATAATCATCTTCATCATAAACACAATGAACAAATCTTCCGCTTATTATTTGATACCAAGCCTCAAGTATTATTTTATTCCAAAACAAAGAAGCTGTATACAAACTAATAAGCCCGTCATTAAAATAACAAAAGTCATCGTATTTAACTTCTCTATTACTAAAAGCATAATTCACAAGATTATCAATTTCAGTCTGCTCTATTACAGAAAACTTCGGCAAATTATTTATTACATAATTCGTCTCTCCAGCAAAAAACTTTTTATTACCTGAGCGAACTCATTAATATCTTTTGTACTCCATTCATCAAGAAGACTTGTAGCTAGATTATTATTTATTCTTACATCAAGCCATTTAAAAATATCATCATCAATAATCTTTTCTTCTTTCTCTCTCACATATTTTATATTTTCATTAAAGCTTGGACGATTAATACTTATAACATCATCACTTTTAAATTTATTTCCCAAAGTAGAACGGCTGAATACTTTAACAGGAACGATATTTTCTCCGTCATCTTTATAAACAATTTCTTCCACAATATATCTATTAAAAAAATCAATGCATTTAAATTCTAATTTTTCCATTTAAATTCTCCTTAATTTTTTTCGCTAGGAGGCTATGCCAATTTTCAATTGTCATAGGCTCAAAAAATATAAGGAGTGTTTTTAAATTCTCCTTAATTTTTTTCGCTAGGAGGCTATGCCAATTTTCAATCGTTATATGTTCAAAAATACAAAGAGAGTTTTTAAATTCTCCTTAATTTTTCACTAAAAGTTTATGACAATTACATTCTCATAAGTTCAAAAAATATAAGGAGTAAGTTTATATACTCCTTAATTTTTTTCGCTAGGAGGCTATGCCAATTTTCAATCGTTATATGTTCAAAAATACAAAGAGAGTTTTTAAATTCTCCTTAATTTTTTCACTAAAAGTTTATGACAATTACATTCTCATAAGTTCAAAAAATATAAGGAGTAAGTTTATTATACTCCTTAATTTTTTTCGCTAGGAGGCTATGCCTATTTTCAATTGCTATATGTTCAAAAAATAGTTTTTTATTTAAATTAATATTTTATAAAACTCTATAACAATTTATAATTATAATATTCTAAAAACAAATAAATATTTTATATTGATATAATTAATTTTTGTTCTATAATATTTTTATGAAAAGAAAAGCTATTATATTAATTTTTATTTTTTACTGCTTTAAATTATATTCTTTTAATTTCTACAACACATACAATAATATTTTCTTCTCTGAAAATATAAATAATTATTTTACTATATTTGATATAGGCTATAATAAAAATATTTCAACTAATGAATTAACTATATATAATCAATCAAATATCTATTATAATTTATATTCATTATCAAAAAGTACTTTCGACTTTAAATACAAACCTAATAAAATTAATTTAGAATATTCAAACAGCACATTCCTATCAAATATGACAACATTAGAAAAAGATAAATATAATTCATTAATAAAAAAATAAATTAAAATAAATCTTCTCTGTCTGTAAATGCAATTAAATAATTACTGTTCATATCATTTGATTGTTCAACGGCTTTAAAATTATTCAAAGATATTGAAAGTTCTTTAGGCTCTATCGCTGGAAAAGACGGACTTCCTCCAACATCTGTACTTACAAATATAAAAGGATAATCTTTATTTTTAAATCTTGTTTTTGATGATATTATAAATGACTGTCTGTTGCCATTCAAAACTCTATCATAAAAAAGTTCTTTTGACTGAATATTAAAAACTGCATTCCCTGAAAAACTCAATGTAAATTTAGAATTTGGAAATCCATATCTTTTTGCTGAAATATTATATTTTTCTTCTTTAGTCCATTCAAAAGCCAAAGCAACATCACTTACAGAAGTAGCTTCAGTGCCATTAATAAAAAGTTTTGTAGGATACTTTGAAGTTTGAGCCATCACAACATCTCTTTCTTCTGCCCTATCTTCATATAAAACAGAATCTTTATCTATTGTTACTTCATCTAAAGCCCATAGAGAAGAACTAATTTCTGTCATAGCCTTATTAGCAAAATTAAAATTCATAGATTTACTTTCACAGCCTATATATTGATTACCGTCCATATTTTTTGAACTGTCATACAAAGCTATATTATAATATTGTGCCTCCCCAAACCTTGGAGATATTATGTTTTGATATTTTGGATATTTCTTTTTAGACTCATCACTAAACACACCACTTTCTATAAGTCCAACTCTTTTAAAACTAAGTAAATATTCTGTTTGATTATTTTCACTGTTATACTCTTTTAACTCATTTATTATATTAGTAAAATCAACTTCATCTTCTTCGCTTCCTGTTATTAAAAATGCTTTCGTATCTTTTATTTTATTTATAGATTCAATTAAATCTTTATGCTTCATTGAATCGTATACATCAATAAAATTACTATTATAACCTTCTTCATTTTCAGTTATAATTTCAATCATATTAATACTTTCATCATCTGAAGATTTATTAAACCTTACAGCAAAATTATTAAAAGAGTTAATACAAAGTAAATTACCTGTAGTTTCTTTTGTATGAACATTAGCCCATATTAAACTAGCATAATATGCATTTGTATTTGGGAAAGCTCCGTAAGAAATATCGCCTGCATAAGTTGTAGCACCGGCATAACTTTCTGAAGAAGGAGCACCAACATATTCTTTACTCATTGATTCTGTAGTAGGAGTAAGTCCCACTGATGAAGGATATATTAAATATTTTCCTTTAACATCATCAGAAGTAAAATCTACTTTTTCATTTCTATTTTTTGTTTTTGCTATTCTCACTTTATAACTAGAACCGCTTACAACAGTTAAGCCGTCCTCATCATTCATTAAATTACCTTTCAAATCAAAAATGCTCATTGTTATACTCTCACATATAAAATATAATTTTCAAAATTATATTTTTTATTATTGTTATGCTCGCCTACGCCTAAAGGCTTAACTTAATTTTATTAAGTTAAGGGCTTCGGCTCGCTTTTTTCAATATTATCACCCCCGCCCACCCCAAACTTTATTAAATAAACACTATAATTAACACGCGTTAAACTAATACAAAAATATAAATAAAATTTTATTCCCGCGTGCTTAAAAAATTAATATTTTAAATCAAACGCTTTCTAAAACTACATTCTCCAAAACATCTCTATTATCAACTGTTATACTGCCCTCTTTTGTTTGATAGCCTTCAAGGCTCACTTGATAATTTATAACTTCTCCGTTTTTATAAGCACCGAAATATTTTTCTTCTTCATTCATTGTAATAACAGCATTTTCAGGAGAAGAAGTAATTTTTATTTTATAAAGTTCATCTCTGTTTTGAACATAATCATAAACTTTTTTATTAAATGCTTTATTAATTAAATTAGTAAAGAACTTCATTTAAATAACTCCCAGTCATAATTCTAAAATTAATATCAAGAGAAAAACTCACACCTCTTATAGATGAAAAATCATTAAATTGTCTTTTACTATTTTCACTGTCAAAAGAAGGAGATTCCCATTTAATAACAGGTGATAAAGCTATGCGTTCTCCTTCATCATTTAACTTTGATATCCAATAACGCGAAGCCTGATTTAGTGCCAAAGGAATCATAGTATATGCGAGAAATGATTCTCCTGCTTTTAGCTCTTTATATACTGTAGCTTTTAAAGATATATCATCTGCAAAACCTGATGAGTCGCCTATATATGATTTATCTCCTCTGCTCTCGCCTTCGGATATCGTAGCCCAAAGAAATGATTTACTCATAGACTTAACAGCTCCTAAACTGAAACAATCTATTTTTAATTTATCATCTAATAGGCTATTTAAATTATTTTCTCCCTGAACTTTATTTCCTGAAAAATCTATATATTCATCAGCCATAAAGTTCATGAAATTATCTAAAACATATATAACACTATTTTTGAAATGTATCATATCATAACCTTTTTAATTTTTATTTTTTTAGATGTATATAATAGACTTATTGAAAACTAAATAAAAAAATAATTATATTTTATAAATATATTATCAAACATAGTATAATAATTATTTTAGGCAAAAAATGCAGTCTTTTTGGTTCTTTGTGCCAACAAAAGAACTGGGGTGCGGGGCAAAGCCCTGCAATTATTAAAATAAAAAATATATTTTTAACAAACTTAATATTTCATAAAATAATTTTCAATAGTCATAATTATTTAAGGCTTCTTTATATCGCCGTCCAAACGAACACTATCATAACTATTTTCTCCAACTACAATGCTTGATAAATCTTTTATAGCAAGTTCTTTTAAACGTAAACTTTCTGTGCGAATAAAATTTATTAAGTCGCTGTTTGAAACAAAATTAACAGTTAAAAGTCTAGCTGCCTCATAGCATATATAATTTTTTATAGATATAAAAGGAAGTCCGTTTTCTTCTGTAGGTTCTGTATAATTCATATTTAAAATCATTCTTCTAAATTGAATGGTATAATTTTTAAGCTGCTCTTTTAAAAACTCTGTATCAATATCATCATAGTTGAACATTTTAAATATGCTTTTAAAATAATCTATATCAGGCTCATAAATATATTCCTGCATATTCACTTCCTTATTTAATTTTTTTATATAACTGTATAATTATAAATATAATATGTAATGTATTAATAGTTAAATGCAGTCTTTTTGGTTCTTTTGGCCACAAAAATAACTGGGGTTTGGGGCAAAGCCCCAATTATAAAAATGAATTACTACAATCTTTAAATAATATAAATATTTGAACATTAATTATCATACAAAATTAATATAAAAAAATCACATAAAAATAAATCAAGCCTCAAGCTCTTTTATTTTCTCTTTTAATTTTTTATTTTCTTCTTTAAGATAATTTATTACATCATTAGGCTTCATCTTTTCTCTTATAAGCTCCTCTGCTTCCTCTTTGCTTATAATCAAAAATGAATCGCTTAAAGATATATTTAAATCACTTTCCACTATAACTTTGCATCTTCTTTCATGCACATCTCTAAAGAAATAACCAACTCTTGATACAACATAATCATTAGCTTTTATTTCTTTATTTGTAATACTGTTTTCTAAAAAGAATAATAAAGATTTCTTTGACATACAGCCTCTTAATTATATTTATTAACGTACTTTTTTGTTGCTCACGCCACAGGCGGGCTTCGCCAAAGTACCTATCATAGGACACGCTACGTGAAAAACGCAATACTATAATCTATATAAATAGCAAGTCCATAATTTATAATTAAAACTTAAAATATATATTTAAATTATTTTCAAATGATAATTTATATAAAATACAGTTCTTTTGGTTCTTTTATACCAATAAAAGAACTGGGGGTGCGGGGGCTAGTCCCCGCAAACATTAAAATTTAAAAACTTATTTTGACAAAATATAATTGTTTG
>NZ_JAWLQI010000045.1:0-26877 GCF_036997785.1 Brachyspira pulli | reverse complement strand
AATTTTATTTCTTCGTCTGTTAAATTAAAATCCATATTACTATTATACAATATATTAAAAAAATTGACAAACTTAAAAATTTTCAGTATATTTCAATAATTTTTCAAGCATTATTGTTTTTAGTATTTGATGTATACTTAAAATTTTTAAGTTTGTCAACTACTAGCCGTAGTGACAACCCGTACGGTATCGCTTATTCTTAACAAATGTCCCCCTGTAAATGCGGTTGATTACTCATTATTATACAAAATCAATAAATCTATATTACATGTAAAAGATATTTCTTTAAATTAGCTAATCTTTTATTTTATAAAAAATTTTAATTTACATTTATAAAAAGGGAAAATTTACAAAATATAGTTGTTTAGGTATATACTGAAAATTTTATAGTTTGTCATTTTTTTATTCAACTTTTTCCCGCCACAAAAAGTTGCAAAAAGTGCAATTATAAAATTAGTACTAAATCATATTAAAATTGTTTTACATGTAAGATAGGTTATTAATTTGAGCTAAAATATAGTCCTTTTGCTTCTTTGGGGCACCAAAAGAAGTGGGGGTTCGGGGGCTAGTCCCCGAAAATAATAATAATATAAAAACTAAAATTGACAAAATATAGTTGTTTAGGTATATACTAAAAATTAATAATAAATATTATTATTTTTTAAAAACTCTGTTGCTGGCTCTATATTTTCAAGAGCTAATTTTTTGATGTTATCTATAATTAAATTTATTTCATATTCATCATTATTTTTTAAAGCTGTTTGGTATGATTTATTAAAATACTCTAATGCCTTATCATAATTTTTTAATCTCATATAACAAATGCCAATATTATAAAATGAAAGAAAATATTTATCATTTATTTCAATAGATGATTCAAAATTTTTTATTGCTTCTTCAAAATTTTCAGAAATATAATTAAGTATGCCATTGAAATAATAAAGAATACATTTCTTTTTTTCACTTAAATTTTCTTCTAATAACTGTTTATCAATATAATCAATGTATGATAATTGAAATTGATATTTTTCTAATCCTATAATATTTTTTTCAAATAGTTTAATACTATTAACAGCTTCTTCATAATTTTCTAATTCCAAATAACATAAAGCAATATAAAAATAAACAAAAGTATTATTTCTATTATCTAATGAAATAAAATAATTAAAATCATCTATAGCTTCATTATACAATAATAATCTCTGCTTACATACAGCTCTATAATAAATAATTTTTTCATAATGCGAATAAGATTCAGAAAAAGTCATTAAAGCATTTTCATAATCATCTAAAGCCTTTTGATACTCTCCTAAATAAAAATAATTTGCTGCCCTATAATAATAAACTTCTTTATAATCATTATCTAATTCTATTATTTTTGTATAATCATCTATAGCATTTTGATATAAATTCAATTTGAAATAAGATAAAGCTCTGTAATAATATATATGTAAATCATATTCATTTAGTAAAGCATTAGTATAATTTTTTACCGCTTCATCATAATTTTTTAAAATACTATTTAATATTCCTTTAAAATAATAAAGAACAGACTTTTTAATTAAATCTTTTTCTTCTTCAATTATTTTATCAATATCATTTATCCATTTTTCACATAAATTTAAATCATTAAAAATTAATTCATTCTCTGCAGATTTTTTTGTCAATATACTAATATCATCTATAGCATTATCATAATTATTCAATCCCAAATTACAAAAAGCCCTATCATAATATGCAAATGAACTATTAGGATATGATGAAATAAATACATTAAAATCATTTATGGCTTCCTCATACATGTATAATTTTTGTTTGCAAACTGCTCTATTATATATGGTGTTTTTATAATGTTCATAATCATAAGATGAAGTACATATTGATTTATCATAATCATCTAAAGCCTTTTGATATTCTCCTAAATAAAAGTAACTATCTGCTCTATAATAATAAACTTCTTTATAATGATCATTTTGTTTTATTATTTTAGTACAATCATTAATGGCATTTTCAAACATATCTAAATTATAATAACATAAAGCCCTATGATAATATATATCATTCTTTATATCTTTTATATTTTTATCTATATTTTCTAATGCACAATTAAAATCATTTAAAGATTTTTTATATTTATTTAATTTAAAATAAGAAAGTCCTCTATAGTAATAAGCTTCTTTAAAACAATTATTCAATTCTAATGTTTTATTAAAATCTCTTATGGCATTTCTATAGCATTTTATATTATATTTAGAAACACCTCTGCTGTAATATGCTTTAAAATAATTATTATTAATATTTATAGTTTTATCAAAATATTTTATGGATTCTTCATATATTTTTAATTTTTGTTTGGAAACACCTATATTATAATATGTATTTGCTATGATATTATTTATTTTATTTATATCTTCTTCATTTTCAATTTTATAAATTATATATTTTCCGTCAAAGTAAAACAGAAAATCTTTATTATAAATATCAATTATCTTTTCTGAAGCATTAATGGTATCTTCATATCTCTTTTCTTGAAAAGCCTTATTTGCCAATTCAAATAATTTATAAATCTCTTTCATATATACCTTAACTATTTTTATATCATTATACTAGAATATTTTTATAATTTTTCAAGCAATTTGTTTATGTATATATCAAAACTATAATATTTTAATTTATTTGACTTAAAAATTATACTTTGCAAAATTAGCAAAAACATATATTTTTCATATAAAAATCCGCCTTTAAACCTTATTAAGATTTAAAAGCGGACTCATACCAGTAAACTAATTATTAATTAAAAGAAGTTACAATATTTTTAACACTTCCATTTTTGTTTCTAATAAAAGTTTTCTGTTTCTTTCTATTTCAATATTTCCTATTTTATCTCTCTTTTTTACCATGATATTAAAAAGAAATAATTTATTGTTTTTTCTGTAACAAAATATTCTTATATCATGATATCTTATTTCCCATATATCGTTTTCTAACTTTTTATAAAGTTTCTGTGGCGGCGGAATATTTAAAGAAAGCAAATGTACAATATGTTTAATTTTATCATAAAGTACTTCTTTCCTAGCAACCTTATTATTAATAAAGTTCTTAACCCAATCATGATAATATACTTTTATATTACCATTTGATAATAAAAATTTTAGCATATTAAATCCTCCCTTTTTTTATAAAAAATAATATATGATATTAAAGCATGAAAAATCATACCAACACCAAACATGATAATTATAGTGTTCATATTAAAATTAATATAACCTCTTAAAATATACACAGCACCATAATAAACAAAATTTATTATTATAGAATTGATAAGATTATAAATTGTCTTACCATAACCTATAAATATATTATCAGGTATTATAGACAAAGCATAAAATATATAAAAAGGTGATAATTTTAATACTATGGAATATATATCATTATAATTTTCAAGTCTTTCAACATACTGAAAGAATATATTTGAAAATAAAACTAGAATACCTCCTAAAACTGTAATTATAAATATTACTCTAAAATAATTTCCAACTTGAGTATTTTTCTGTTCTTTACAATTAGTTCTTATAACTTCATTCAAAGCTAATACAGGCATTAATAACCAATTCCATATAAAATTATTTGCCACCCAGTAATTACCTTGTTCAGCAACAAGATTAACCATTTTTACAACCATTAAAGCATATACTATATTATCAACTAAAATTTGTAATGCTGAAAATATACCTATTTGGAAATATGAAATGAATATTTTTTTATCATCTTTTTCAAAGCCTGATAATTTTAATAACCCCATTTTTATTAAAATAACAATACCTAATATTCCCATCAAAGTATTAATAATCATATTAGAATATGCTACACCGAAAGCGTTGAACCTTGATACTAGATTAAAATCTAATATTACAAGAAACAAAGTTTTTACAATAGCAAATATTACAAACACTTTATATAATTCTTTTGATACTATAACTATATTTACAGAAGTAATAATGAAGCCAATAACAAATGCTATAGTTTCTAAATTCAAATACCTAGTAACTAAATCAATATCTGATTCATTTACATTCATAAATCCTATAAGACTTCTTGATATTATGTAAACAACAATAGAGAATAAAAAATATAATATAAATCCAACTAACATAACTTTAAAAGTAACTTTTGGAAAATTAGCATCATCATTTTTTATCACTCTGTTAAATATAGCATAAAGAGGAATATGCAAAAAAGCTAGTAATGTTTCATTGATTAAATCAAACCATTCAAGCTGTCCTATAACATTAAATACAGATGAGTCTGTAGAAATAGAAATTATCATAGTTCTTATAGTTTGATATAATGCTGGGAACAAAGCTAAAAATATCAAAGAAAGATATAACTTGTAATTAAAATTTTTAAAACATAAAATATTTTTAATCATACTTATAAACTCCTTTATTTTTCATTAACTATTTTTTTGATTTTCTCCCTATTAAATCTTACCCAAATTTTACTCCATTCAGCCCATTCATATATACGTTTATATTCTTTAGAATCTCTTTTGAATTTCTCTTTTGCCTCCTGTTCTTTTGATGCCATTACATCTTTCATCTTATCAATGAAATTTTCTCTAACTTTATCACTTGGATTATAATACTTTATAATTTTTTCAAGATAATCAAGCAGTTTATCATGATCTCTATCTAACGCTCCTATATTAGCCCAAGTCCATATAATATAGATTAAATCCTCATGTTCCTCTCCTTCCTTACAATGCTCCCAATCTATTATTGCTTTTAATTTTCCTTTATCATCAAAAACTACATTCTGAGAACTTAAATCATTATGAACATAAACTTTTCCGTTTAGGTATTTTTTAGATATTTCATTAATTTCTTTGATTGTATCAAGAACCTGATATATTCTTTCTAAAGGCATCATATAAACATATTGTTCTGTACTGCCTTTTATATACTCATATATATCATATTCATTATCATATCCATAATATCTAGGAACTTTTTTGTAGTTATTCTCTTCCATCAATTTAAGGAACTCATATTCTTTTTCATTATTAGACCTAATCTTATAAACTTTGTCTTCTCTGAATATTATTTTATTATTCTTTATACTTTCAGACTTGGCAAATTTTTCATCTAATCTTGAAAATTCTTTTTTTAGAGTATCATTAATTACAGATTTTTTATATTGATCATTTTTAAAAATTAAACCTACCTTATTATTTTGTTTGCATAAGAAAAAATGTATACTTTCAGAATAAATGTCTTTATCTATATCATCTAATTTCAAATATTCTATTGATACATTTGCTGTATTTATTTCTTCTTCATATATTCCTTTATATAAAAAATCATTGTATTTATCTATAAAAGAAATAATCTTATTTAATTTATCCTCTCCGTTATATATCTTATAAACGGAATTAGAGTTTATTATTGTATCAATGAATAATAAAATCATAATGTTGAAGGAATATACCTGATAATTATTAATTTGGTATAAAAATCCATTTTCTATAGAGCTGAAATTCTCTACAAAAAATAAATTGAAAAGATCATCATTTTTTAAAATTTCATTTATCAAATCTTTATACTTTGATATATCTTTTTTAAATACAGTATTAAAATCAAAACTTCCGCCAATTTTAATTTTAATATCATCTTTTCTTAATAATTCATCAAAACTGCTTTCAGCATATAAACGAAAATTCAATATATTAGGAAGATACTCAGGCTTTTTATTTATTATAATATCTATAATGGCAAATACATTTTCATGATTTAAATACTTTAATAAATCATTATCAAGTAAATACTTAATACCATTTATGGATTTATAGTCAATAATATAATCAACTATATTCTTTTTATATTCATCATATATTAAAAGAATATTTTCATTTGACTTAAGTTCTTCTAATAAAGTTTGATACTTATTATAAATATCCATAAATGCTGTATAATTTATTCCTCTAGGTATAAATTCATTAAGATTTTTACTCTTACCATTAAGAATATAATCAAAAGTAGTTTTTAATTTTCTCTCGATTAGAGGTATATATTCATATTTAAACTTCCTCTCACCAGAAATCATTTTAGAGAAATTAGTCTTTATAGTATTATAATCAGACTCTTCACCTTTAGTTTCTTCAATCAAATACATAATTAAATCTTTGTAGTTAAGACCATTATTTTTTAAAAGCTCTAACATTCTATTCTCTTTATCTGAAGGCATATATATCTCCCAATACAATCATTTTCATAATATAAATATAGCATAATAACATTTAAAGTCAATAATAAAGTTGTCAAAAAATTAAATAATAGTTGTCATTTTATATTATAAATAATTGTCTAAATATAAATAAAAAGTTGTCATATATTGTAATTGCAAAAAAATAAATTATTCTGTAATATTATTAGACTATATATAAAGGAATTAAATATGAGTAATAATTCAAAAGATTTAAATAATGAAGAAATAAATACTTCCGGTTTTGATGCAATAACAGAAACTTTTGAGAAAATATATCCTGAACAAAAGGAGCCTTTGCATTACAGACCTATAATAAGCTATGTACTTGGAGGAAAAGACCCTCTTGACGGAATCAGTATCTATAGAGGTAATGGATATTATCATTTTGTTACTTATGGATTCAGTGAACTTTATGAAAAAGAATCAGAAAACAAAGATTACAGCGGATTCGGTTTTGAACTTACTTTCAAATTAAAAATGAATGAAAAACAGATTAATAATACAAAAGATGATGATAGTGCTGATAATGAAATAAAAACTGTTGTAGGATTTTTACAGCAATTAGCAAAATATGTATTTGAAAGCGGTGCAGTTTTTAATCCTTATGAATATATATGGACTAAACAAAAAGAAGGAATTGATGCCGAGCAGAAATCTAAAATAACAGGCTTTATTACTATACCAGATGAAGCAGGTGAAATAAATACTCCTAATGGAAAAGTAATTTTTGTTGAGCTTTTAGGAGCAACAGATGCAGAACTTAATGCTATATATGATAAAAAAATTACAGTAAAAGAATTGGCTCAAAAAATAGGAACGGATATAACAGACTATAGCAGAGAATCTTTATTATAAGATATAAAGTTTATTTAATAGTATGTTTTATATACATAAACAACTATATTTTATCAAAATTAGTTTTTTATTTTTATTATTTATGTGGACTATCCTCATTGCTCTGAGTACTTTGTAACACCCCAAGTTCTTTTGCGACTGCATGGATTGCTGCGACCGAATAGAGTACCTGACGAAGTCTACCGTAGGTGTAGGTATGGCAGCTACTTTGACGAAGTCCGGCAGGCTGTGTTGTCAAAAAAGTTTATAATATATTTATAATATGGAAATTTATAAAATTAAAAATATAATATTTTTAATAATAAAAAAGCCCCGCTTAAATAAAAAGCAGGGCTTTTCTATATCATTGATTATTATCAGTCAAAAAGTAAAATAGTATAAATAATCATCTGATAAATCATTTTCAATTTCTTCTTCTAATTCAGAAGTTAAGATTAATTCAACTGTTATATCTCTAGCCTTAGCAGTTGCAGCATTTAATTCTAGGTCGGCTCTTCCTATTATTTTTGCTGGGGCATCTGTTACAACTATAACTAATTTCTTTTCATTTATATAATGAAATCTTTCTAATGCTTCCTGTATAGCTTCATACATAGGTTCTGCTTTATCTCCTCCGCCGGCAGCATAGAAATAGTTAACTTCTCTGTTTATAGTATTAATATTATCTGTAAAATCTATTCTTTTAGTTAAATACTTATCTTTAACATCTCTGTATAATAAAAAACCTATTCTTGATTCTTTATGCTCATCAAATAAAGTTCTAGCTACACCTCTGATATCTCTTTTGATAGTTTTCAAATATGGATGCATGCTTTCTGTTGTATCAAGTACTATAACTAAATCTATAGCAGCACTATTTTTGTATCTATCAATAATATCTTTAAATCTATCAGTAAGCTCATCTTTACTTTGAACATAATTATTAGGAGTTTTAAAAGCCTTACTTGCATCATTCAATGCATCTATTGCTTCTCCATTAAAAAAACCTTTTTCTTCTTGTTCATCATTATCATTATCTAATAGATTATCAGCAATAGCAACAACTTCATTACTTTCCGGTTCAGCAGGAGAAGTTAAAACTACAGTATCATTATCATTGTTTGCAGCATTATTTTCGCTAACAATAAGAGTATTAGTAGAAGGTTCTATTACTTTATCTACTGGTCTAGTAGGAACTGCACCTTCATTTCCTCCGCTAGGCATTTGAGGAGGTGTAATCTCTTTTTTAACGTTAGTTGTTTCTATAACATAATCTATAGGATAAGTAAAACTTTCTCCTTTAGTATTAAATACGTTAAATGATAAATACCTGTCTTCAGGAAGCTGTTTAAAATATGCTTTTATATAAAGTTTTTTACCCAACTCTCTATTAAAAGTATCTTCTAATACAATTCCGCTGCCGTCATAATTTTGACTAGAACCAAAAGAAGTATTTATTAATTTGTATGCAGTGTTAGTTTTACCTTCCCTTACATAAAATGCATATTTTCCATTATCTCCGCCTGAATAATACAAATAAAATGCATATAAATCGCCTTCTTTTTCTACATTTCTCAAAGAGATAGTAGGAATTGAAGTTTGATTATTATTTATTTTTAAAGTAATTTCACTATCTAATAATTTGGTATTGTTAGAGTCATAAGCCTCTAATATTAGAATTGAATTATCTTGCAAAGTGAATGCTGCATTATTATTCATATTATCCAAATAAACTGTTTCAGGAATAAAAGTCTGCACTACTTCACCAAGTGAATTATGGAAATCTATATTATTTATAGATATTATAGAATTCCTATTTCCGCTTTCATCTATATAAAGATAAGAAACATTTCCATTTGGAAGTTTAGCAAGAAGCCTAAATCCTGATACTGTAGGTTTCTTTCTTATATAGATTTGATAACCATTCATTAATTGAGAAATTATAAAGTCATTTTCTCTAACTCTTATGGCATAAGAGTTTATAGCATTTTGACAATATAAATTTTCTAAAGTAGTAATAAATACTACCGATAAAATAACAAATAAATATTTATATCTTAAGTTTCTCATAGTTGATACCCTCTTACTAATTATTATCGGTTATGACTATTATAAATATGCATTGTTATGTTAATTGAAGCATAATATTTTTGATTATAGGTTTACATAATAAAATAAACAAGTGCTAAAAATATAATTTTCATAAACTTAAAGTAAATTTTTTTATAAAAAACACTTCTTCATTTAAATATATTAAAATTCTATATTGGGTATGATTTAGGACTAATTTTGTACTTGCACTTTTGGCAACTTTGACGAAGTTTGCAGAGAGTATGAGGCGGGAAAAAGTTGACTAAAAAAATGACAAACTTAAAAATTTTCAGTATATATTGATATGGATATTTTGAAATCCAAATTAAATAATTAAATCCGGATTTCAAAATTTTAACAAAAATAATTAAATGTAATTATTTTTTATTGTAATAAATTATTTTACATAAAAGAATCGCTTAAAAAAAGCTGAACCCAATATTTACTTCCATTATATTCATACACTCCAACACCAATAGTAGTATAATAATTATGTAAAATATTAGCTTTATGATCTGTAGATTCCATCCATGCCTTCATAGCTGAAGAAGCACTTTCTCTCATAGCAACTATATTCTCTCCTCTAATATAATCCCCTGAATTAAATCCATATTCATCAAGCACAGTATCCCATTCTCTTCCGTCTGGTCTTACATGATCATACTTTTCTACTATTTCTTTAGCTCTTTTGTTTGCAGCTTCGCATAATTTTGCATCTAATTTATATGCTTGAAGGCCTGCTTTTGACCTTTCTTCATTTACTAAATTAAATACTGCTTCAGCATCACTGCTAACTGAAGGATTATTATTAGAGCTGCCATCAGAACCGGGTTTAGTCGCATTATTATTACAGGATATTATCACCAATAATAGAAACATTAAAGTATATTTTTTCATTTTTCCGCCTTTATTTTATTTGTTGTATATAACAATTTTTTATACAATATGTCATATTAAAAAATTATTTTTACTGCTGTACTTGAATTTTTACGAATATATGGTATATTAAATTTTTATGAAACATATTATTTATTTTTTACATCATATTTAATAAAGAGATTTTCAAAGAATACTATTTTCTGCATAAGAGATGAGGTATTCTTTTTTTGTATCTAAATTAAATTAAAGGTTTATATAAAATGTTTTTAGAAGATTGTATTATAATAGATAACATACAAATATCAGATGATAAGTACCTTATTAGAGTAAAATCGAAAGAAAGCTATAAATACTCTAAAGCAGGACAATTTTTTATGCTTAAAAGCAGTACTTTTTTAAGACGCCCTATAAGTTTGCATTATATAGATAATGATGTACTAGAGTTTTATTATCAAGTAAAAGGTGAAGGAACTAAATATTTATCAAAATTAAAAAAAGATGATACTATTAATATTCAAGGGCCTTTAGGAAATGGATTTGATATATCTATTGAAAATAAAAAAGTATTAATTGTAGCTGGCGGAATGGGAATAGCTCCTATTAAACTTCTTATAGAAAAATTAATTGCTAATAACTCAATAACATTAATAATGGGCGGAGCAAATGAAAGTGCTATAAAAATAATGCAAAGATTCAATACTGATAATATAGAACTATATATAACTACAGATGACGGATCTGTTGGAGATAAATGTAATACTGTAGATAAAACAAAAGAAATATTAAAAGAAAAAAGCTTTGATATTATATATACTTGCGGCCCTACAATAATGATGAAAGGTTTAATAAAAGTTGCTAGAGAAAATAATATACAATGCTATGCATCATTAGAAGAAAGAATGGCTTGCGGAGTTAATGCTTGTTTAGGATGCAATATAGAAATAAAAGATGAAAACTCAGAAAATGGCTATATATTAAAAAAAGTATGTCATGACGGCCCTGTATTTGATTCTAAACTATTAAATATATAATTTTTACGGATAATTTATTATGGATAAATTAAATATAAACTTTTTAAATAAACAATTAAAAAATAATGTAATAACTTCTTCAGGCTGTTTTGGTTTCGGTGAAGAATACAGTAATTATTTTGATGTTAATAAACTTGGTGCTGTAAATTTAAAAGGAATTACTTTAAATAAAAAAGAAGGAAATAAAGGCACACGTATAGCAGAAACACCTTCCGGAATGATAAACTGTATAGGACTTGAAAACCCCGGTATAGAGTACTTCAAAGAAAATATAGTTAAAAATATAAAATACACTACACCTATAATTTTGAATATAAACGGGGCTACAATAGATGAATATGTAAAAGTAGCTGAAATTGCAAATGAAATAGAAAGAGTTGATTTTATAGAGCTTAATATATCATGTCCTAATGTAAAAAATGGAGGTATGGCTTTTGGGGCAAGCTGTGAAAGTGCTGAATCTACCACAAAAGCTGTAAAAAAAGTATTAACTAAAAAGCCTTTAATAGTAAAACTTTCTCCTAATGTTACAGACATATCAAGCATAGCAAAGGCTGTTGAAAATGCAGGAGCTGACAGTGTATCATTAGTTAATACATTTTTGGCTATGAAAATAGATACAAAAACTAGAAAACCTCTTTTAGGAAACACATTCGGAGGTTTATCAGGTGCTTGTATAAGACCTATTGCTGTCAGAATGGTTTATCAAGTATATAAAGCTGTAAAAATTCCAATTGTAGGTATGGGAGGAATCAGCAATTATAATGATGCTTTGGAATTTATAATGGCAGGAGCTGCTTTAGTTTCCATAGGTGCCGGAATATTTTCTAATCCTATACTTCCTATTGAAGTTATAGATGGTATTAATAATTACCTTCAAGAAAATAATATACAAAACATAAAAGATTTAATAGGTGCAGCTCATTTATAATATATTTAGTAATTTAATTAATTTTATATATACAAATAATAATTAAGGATAAATCTTATGATAAAATTAACTGATAATCCAAAAGAAAGATTAATTATAGCATTGGACTTTAATTCTATGGGAGAAGCTACAAAGCTTATAGATGAACTTGGAGATGAAGCTGTATTCTATAAAGTAGGACTTGAACTTTTCCTATATACTAAAGGTGAAATAATAGAGTATTTGGCAAGTAAAAATAAAAAAGTATTTCTTGATTTAAAATTTCATGATATACCTAATACTACTGCTATGGCTTCACTTTTTGCCGCTAAACAGAATATATTTATGTTTAATGTGCATACAAGCGGCGGTAAAAAAATGATGGAAAAAACGGTTGAAGAAATAAAAAAACTCAATAAAGACAATCTTATAATAGGCGTAACAATACTTACAAGTTTATCAGAAAATGATGTAAAAAATATGTTCAGCTCTAATTTAGCACTTACAGATTTAGCTGTTAATTGGGCAAAATTAGGAAAAGAGTCAGGACTTGATGGTGTTGTATGTTCTCCTAGAGAAGCAGCTTTAATAAAAAAAGAATGCGGTGAGAATTTCAGAACAGTTTGTCCTGGTGTAAGACCTAAATGGGCTAGCGTTGATGATCAGGAAAGAATAATGACTCCTAAAGAAGCTATAGAAAACGGCTGTGATTATTTGGTTGTTGGAAGACCTATTACAAGAAGTGAAGACAGAGTAAAAGCATGTAAAATGGTTGTTGAAGAAATTGCTGAAGGAATAGCTAACAACAAAAAGTTAAAAGCAAAATTAATAGCTGGAGCTTTATTGGATACTAAAGCTGTAAAATTAAATGTTAAAGAACCATTTACTTTTGTATCTGGAATAAAAAGCCCTATTTATTGTGATAATAGATATGTTATAGGTTTCCCTGAAGCAAGACAAGTTATAGTAGATGCTTTTGTAAGCATTCTTAAAGATAAAGATTTTGATGTAATAGCTGGTACTGCCACTGCTGGAATACCTTGGGCATCTTTCATAGCTTATGAACTTAATAAGCCGCTTTGTTATATAAGAGCTGAAAAGAAAGAACATGGCAGAGGTAAACAAATAGAAGGTGTTGAATGCGAAGGTAAAAAACTTATATTAATAGAAGATTTAATATCGACTGGAGGAAGTTCAATAAAAGCATTTGAAGCTGCTAAAAGTGAAGGAGCTATAGGTCTTGAAATTATAGCTATATTCTCTTATGAATTTGAGAAAGCTTATAAAAACTTTGAAGAAGCAGGAATAAAATTCTCATCATTATCAAATTTCTCATCTCTTATGGAAATAGCTAAAGATGAAAATTATATAACTGAAGAAGAATTGAAAAAAGCATTAGAATGGAATAAAAACCCTGATGAATGGGGCAAATAATTAATAAATAAAAATTTAATAATTAAAAAAATTGGGATTGTGTAAGCAGTCCAATTTTTTTATATACCTAAACAACTATATTTTGTCAGAAATAATTTTTTTTTTAAATTAAATATTAAACATTAATAATTAAATATTCTTTTTGAAGTGTTGTTTATAAAATGTATTATAGATTTATCTTCTGGTTCATTTACTTTATAATATTCTAATAATTTTTGATATTCTCTTTTTATTGTGTTTATTATTTCTTTTTTATAATTTTTATTATTTTTTAAAATATTTTCTAAATATGCAATCGTATTTCTTATTTTAGCAGTATCTTTATTTGAACAGCTTTCTACAAATTCATTTATATAAATGTTAAATATATTATCATTTTCTAAAGTATTTAGAGATAGAATATATAGTATAGTAGAGTTTCTATTATTAATAAATATATCAAATTCATTAAAATCTATTAAATTATTTTTATAAAGGTATAAAGCCATATCAATAAGAAGCCTGTAATTATTTATTTTATTTTCTTCATTATGTAGTTTTTTATAATATTCCAGTGCTAATTTTATTTCATCTGTCCAATCAAAAATTTCTTTTTTAAAATTGCCTACAAACAAATTATTGTCAGCATGAACTTTTAAATATAAAACTTTAATATAAGAATCTATAATATCTTTGTTTTGAAATGCATCTTTTATATGTTTTTCTATTTTTTTATAATTATGATTATCTAATAAATAAACAAGTTTTAATTTATAATTTTCATCTTTTTCTAAATTGTATAAATTATATATTTCATTTAAATACTTTTCTTCTAATGATTTGTATTTATGCATTGTTGTTATAATGCTTTGTTTATTTATAATATTATCTTCTTTTTTATTATTTAATATATCATAATAGTATTTAATTAAATCATCAATTTCAAATTTTAATCTTAACCCAAAAGAACCCATATTATAATCAAGAGATGTTTCCAAAACCCAATTCTCATAATAATCAACAAAATTATCATAACAAGTGATAAAAGGTTCTTCATAAAACTCATCATCATAATAAACAACTTTTCCTCTATTTTCTCCTGTTACTATTAAACCTATAGAAGAAGAACAACCCAATGTTCCGAACCTTAATATTCCGTAATATTCAAAGTCTGTATTTTCTATATCGTTAGCATTTCCTTCATTGACTTTTTTTGAATACTCTATCATTAAATCAATTCTGTTATCATATTTCAAATAATCAAAATACATATCTTCAAATTTATCCATACTGTAGCCATGACAAGCCCCTCCGTTTCCGACTTCTGTTATGAACCAAAAATAATCTTCCGGAAGTTTGAATTCATATTTATTTTCTAATTCTATAACTTTATTTTTATTTATAGGGGGATTTAATTTATATTTATGACTTTCTGATGCAAATTGTTTGAAGTTTTTATCTGTTTCTTTGCATTTATTTAGGAGATTAAAAATATTTTGTTTACGTTCATTGTTGAGTTCTGTATTTATTATCATATTTTATGGAATTCCTAGTTTGTAATTATTGTATTTTTTTATTATTTTGTATCATAAAAGTTTTTTTGTCAATTTTTATTTACTATAATTGAGTATTATGTACTTTATATGTTTATATTTAATTAATATCATTTATAATGTTATTAGTTAAACTAGGAGTATTATATGGAAAAAAATATATTTGTTATATTTATAGATTAATTTTATGCAATGATAAAATATTTCTTTTTGGATTTGTAATAAAGTGTGATAATTTTTGTTTTTTAGATAAATTACCTGTTTTTAATGATTCAGAAATAGAAATATCTTTCAGTATTTTAGATGAAAATGAATATAATGAATTCATTAATAAATATGTAAATGATAATATTTTTTCATTTGATTTACTTAAACAAAATGGTAATGAGATGGATATAAAATATATATCAGAGGCTAAATTAAATAAACCAAAAGATTCATATTCTTTTATTAGTTTACATAAATTTAAAAAATTATTTATTAATGATTATGACTTTGGTAATATTGATATGAGTAATATTGTAGAAAAATTAAAAAAATATGCTGCTCCATTTTTTTATAATAATTCTATACCTATTGGATCTTTTTATATTATGAAAAATAATATTTTATTTTATAATCCTCCTTTTAAAGTAAATGTAGATATATATTCATCTGAAGTAAATTTATCATTTGATGATAGTGTAGTTAGTAATACAGCAAGGCTTATTATTTATTCTAATAATGATGAAATAATTTTTGATAGTATTATTAATATTGATTCTTTGGAAAAAGATATCACGATGTCAATGTTACCAACTGGGTATAGTTTAGAAATATTTTATGAAACTGGAGAATCTATATATTATGAAAATTATCACCTATTATTAGAGATAGATTTAAAAATGCATATTATGCAAAATATGTTAACTATAAGTGATATTTTAAGTAAAAAAAATAAAGATTTAAAGAAAATATCATTAAGAGATGATCCTATACATTCAAAAATAAGTTATATTAATAAAATAAATAATACTAAACTAAAAGATTATATCATTTATAATCAATACATAGAAGATAAATTTATAAATGAAAGATCTGATTATATAAAATTAAATGGAATAGAAAGTTATTGGTTTGAAAAGATAAGTAGTACAGAATGTATTAATAAAATAATAGAACTTGTCAAAGAATCAGATGAGGCTGTTTTTATAGATCCATATTTTGATGCATTTGATGATTTAAATGATAAAAATACTAATATGAATTCTACTCAAAATATGATGGTATTAATTAATAGACTTGTTGGAAATATTACAATAATTACTACTTCCAACAATAGTAATTATTTATCATCTCAATTGTCAAATATTTGGAAATTATTTAAATTAACAAATACTAATATAATATTAAAAACGATAAACAATGTTAAAATGCATGATAGATATTTATTGTTAAAAAAAGGAAATAATGTATTATTATATTCTATTACAAATAGTATTAATTCTGTTATGGGAGAATATCCTTTAGGTATATTCTCTATTAATATATTAAAAAATGATAAATTAATAGATTATATTTATTATATATTAAATAATTCAATTGAGTTTTTCAATATGAGAGATGTTATTAAAAATAATAAAAAGATAGATGGAAATAAGTATATTAAATATCTAATAGATGATATAGAAAATAATACTATAGATGATGTATTAAAAAATAATATAAATGGTTTTATTGAAAAATATAATAAATTAAAAAATGATGATGAAATAATTGCTTTTTTAGCTTTATCTGCTATTTTAGCTAATATAAATGAAAAAGATTATCCAATATTAACAGATATTTTTAATAAATATATTAAATTAATTTCAGATAAAACAGAATTGCTTATAAAAATGGAAAAATATTTATTTGATAATCATTATAAAAAATTAGGAGTAACATTAACTTATTCAAATAGTTTACTAGATATTATAAAAAAAGATGAATTATCTATAGAAAATTATATTGAAATTTCTAAATCATGTAATTTTCCACAAAGAGGGAGATTTGATATATATTCTTGGATGATATTTTTAAAAAGTTTATATAGGATAAATTCTGATTCTATAGTTAATTATATAAAAAAATCTAATATCAATGGTGGAGAATTACAAATAGATGCATTAAATATAATCATAAATGAGTATTTTTATTTAGATGAAAATACTAATGTAAATACTAATATTATGAAAATGATTTTAATGTATAAAGTTATTGCTTTAATAGATAAAAAAAATTGTTTAGATATGAATTTAATTCAAGAAAAAATAAATGTATTAAAAAAATTAAAAATTCCTAATTCTATCATTTTTTCTTCATTTATTTATTCTGATATATTTTTTGAAAATGGAAGAACAGAATTAAATTCAATTGTAGATGATTTTATTAAACTAGATATTTTCAAAAATATAATCAATAAATCTAATATTTCAGATATTATTAAAGTTTTGAAAAATCATGATATTTTAAATTTACAGATTTTAAATAAGATTATTAATTCTGATTTAGTAGAAAATAATAATGTAGATACAAAAATAAAATTATTAAATATGTATTTTAAACATAATACTAATATATGGAATGCTATTTTTAATGATTTGTATTATATATATCATATTTGTATATTATTATGTTCTTTAGGTGATTCTAAATCATCTTTAAAAGTATTAAATAATTTACTTAAAATAAGTAATATATCTAGTATAGATGATGAATTATTATGTGTACCAATTTTTTATAAAATATCTAATCAGTATTTTGATAAAGATAATTTAAAAGAAAAGGTATGTATTATTTTATATTTATTTACTGAAATTATTGAAGATAGCAAGTATTTTATTGATAAAGTAATTACTATATACTTGAATATTCATTCAGGTTTTATATGTGTTTCAGAATTAATAGAATTTATTATGCTTAAAAGTGTTTTTAATTGTTATTATTGTGATGAAATAAATAACATTAATAATAATAGCTTTAAACAATTTTTAGAAGAATTACAAAAAGATAATAATTTAAAAGCTATATATGATATTTTTAATGATTATAGTAATTATTCGTATGATTCATTAAAATTATTATTTGACTATATAGATTGCATATCTAAAAAATCAAATATAGAGAATTTAAAACGATATTTAATTGATATAGTATTTAAAATTATTTATTCGATTTTAAAAAATAAAATAGAAGATCAAAATAAATTAAAGATAGAATTGAATAAATTAATAAATATAATTAATAATATATTAAAAGATATGTATAATGGTGATATTAGTATTGATATAGATTATATGTATTAATATTAATAATATAAAATTCTGCTTTTAAATTATTTTTTATTAAATGAAAAACTTAAAAGCAGAATTATTTATTAATATTATATTTATTCGCAAATCATAATACCGCTTTCATATTTCAATGCCTTTGCTGATACAAGATCTTTTTTGTTTAAAGCATTTTCGCTATAAAGTTTGCATTTTAAATATTCAGCACTTGTTCCTATATAATTATTATCGCTCAAATCTTTTTCTATTACTATTTTTAAATTTCTTCCTTCAGCATTTTTGTAATATGAATCTTTAAGTTTGTTATTTAAATCATTTAATATTTTAGCTCTTTTTAATTTAGTTCTATATCCTACTTGACCGTCCATTTTTGATGAAGGAGTATTTTCTCTGTTTGAATATCTAAATATGTGAATCTTTATGAATTTTGATTTTTCGCATAAATCATAAGTATCATTAAAGTCGTCATTATCTTCATGCGGGAATCCTACCATTACATCACTGCTTATAGCCATATTTGAATTAATTTTGTATAGCTTTTCTGTGATGTTTAAATAATCTTCTCTTGTATATCTTCTGTTCATAAGTTTTAATATTTTGTTGCTTCCTGATTGTAAAGGTATATGAGTATGAGGACATAATACATCATCATTTTGAAATAAACTTATAAGCTCATCATCAAAATAAAGAGGTTCTACAGATGAAAGTCTTATTCTTATTCCATATTTTGATGAATGTTCTAATATGTTTTGAAGTATTTTTGTGAATTTTATTTCATTATTATAGTTGTATGAACCAAGATTTAAGCCAGTAAGAACTATTTCTTTATAATTATAATCATTAGCCATTTTTATAGCATCATAAATTTTTGAAGGCTCAACACTTCTGTGACTTCCGCGTACTCTTGATACTATACAATAAGTACAAAATACTTCGCATCCGTCCTGTATTTTTAAATATGCTCTGCTTTGCTCTTGAGGAAAAAATATAAGATTTTTAAACTCAGTAGAGTTGTTATTATGCATAGTATTAAATATTATTTCAGATGCTTCCTCTTTTTTATCATTAGGTATAAGAACAATATTATCCTTAATAATAGAAGAATCTCTATCTTTTTTTGATACATAACATCCGATTAAGAATATCTTTTTTTGAGATAAGTCGCCAAGTTTTTCTAAATAAGCCATGAGTTTTTTATCACTGTCATTAGTAACAGTGCATGTATTTACAGCTATTGCATCGGCATTATCTAATTCGGTGATATTGGCACCCATATTTTTTAATTCATAAGATATTTTTTCACTTTCGTATTGATTTAGTCTGCATCCAAAAGTATGTATATGTATGTTCATATTATTCTCTTAAATAAATAGTATTAATTCTTTATTAGTATATATTAAAAGTGATAATAACTCAAACATATTTTAAAAAATGATTAATTAACATAATAAATTTGTTATTAAAGTTCTATAAATTCCGATTAACATAATAAGATATTTTTTTATTTTTCCTACTTGCGGTATTTTATAATTATGTTAATATAATTATGTTTATTAAAATGCGAGTATAGTATTAACATATATTATTAATATTTAAATAATAAAAGAATTTAATTTCTATTATATATAGCAAGGGAGTGTATAGAATGAATCCTAACTATCGAATAGAGTTGGCTGATAATAATAAAGGGAGAGAAAAAATGACATTTAATAATGCATCTTCATTAGATAACACAATAATCAAAGTAATAGGTGTAGGTAATGGCGGATGTAATGCAGTAAATAGAATGATAGAAGAAGGCTTAGAAAATGTTGAATTTATAGCAATGAATACAGATGCTCAAGCTCTTTCCCGTTCTAATGCTCCTACTAGAGTTGTTTTAGGAGACAGAGTAACTCAAGGTTTAGGTGCAGGTACAGACCCGGAAAGAGGTGCTGAAGCTGCAAGAGAAGATATTGCTAGAATAGAAGAACTTGTAAGCGGTGCTAATTTAGTATTTATTGCAAGCAGTTTCGGAGGCGGTACAGGAACAGGAGCAAGCCCAGTAGTTGCTGAAGCTGCTAAAAAAGCAGGTGCTTTAACTATTGGTGTAGTTACTAAACCTTTTGATTATGAAGGCAAATTAAAAATGAACCGTGCTGAATCAGGCATAGATAAAATGCTTACAGTAGTGGATTCTCTTATTATAATACCTAATGAAAACCTATATGATATGGTTGATATGGATAATTACAGCTATGAACAGGCTTTATCTGTTGTAGATGATATACTTCGTCAAGGCGTACAAGGTATTTCTGATATAATCACTCAAACAGGATTTATCAATGTAGACTTTGCCGATGTAAAAACTATGATATCTCTTTCTAATGGAAGAGCACATTTAGGTATAGGTGTAGGTAAGGGTGACGAAAGACTTCAAAAAGCTATTACTAATGCATTTGAAAATCCTCTTTTAGATGTTTCTAGTATCAAAAATGCTAGAGGTATACTTGCTAATATAGTTTGTCCTAAAGACTTTGCTATGAGAGAATATAGAGAGGCTAGCAAAATTATCAATAATTATGCTAATGAAAATGCTAATATAAAAATTGGTGTTTGCCCTAAAGAAGATATCAAAGATGAAATTATAGTTACTATAGTAGCTACAGGTTTTGATGCTAATGCTAAAAATGATTCTGATAATAAAGATGTTGATGAAAATGCTAATGACAGATTTAATATAAACAGAAGTTTAAATAATTCATCTAATAGTACTTCTAAAATAAATAATAGCAGTACTTCAAATGAAACAACTAATAAATCAGAAAATATTGTAGTTGATATGGTTGAAACTAAAAAAGTAGAAGAAGTACAGAAAGTTGAAACTCCTAAAGCAGCATTAAATCCTTTTAATGATAAAAAAGTTACTGAAACTGTAGTGTCATCTAATAATAAAGCAGAAAATATAAGTGAAATAGATGATATTAATACAATAGTAAAAGAACCTGAAGAAGAAAAAGAAGTAGAACTTGGAGCAGCAAGTGTTAAGACAGAGGAAGTAAAAGCTATTGAAAAAGTTCAAGTTGCAGAAGAACCAAAAGCTGCTGCTGAAGTACATAAAACTGAAGAAATAAAAGAGATAAGAGAAGAAAAAGTTGAAGTAAAACCTGCTGTATCAGAAGTTAAAACTGCTGAAATTAAGACAGAAAATAGAGTTGTAGAAAATAGACCTATAGAGAATAAAACTATAGAAACAAGAACTGTAGTAGAAGAAAAAATAATAGAAGAAGAAAGAGCAGAGGAAGAAGATTATAGCTTTGAAAATAAAATTAAAAATCTTAGAAAACCTCTTATAACTAAATCAACTAGATTTAATAACAATGAACATTATGCATCAGAAGAATTATCAGCTAACGATAACTCTAATATGCATAATTCTAATGTACATACTAATGAAGTAGAAAGATTTAACAGAACTATAGTTAATAATAATCAAAATGCTGCAGAAGATAGTTTAAGATATGAAACAAGAAATTCTACTATACATAATAGAGCAGTAGAAAAAATATCAGAAGAAATGCGTTTTGAGGACGAAGAAAAAACTAATCATCCTCATTCAGATTATAGAAGACCTTTTGATATAGTTTCCGATGATTATATGGACAAACATAATAAATTAGGTTCCAAAATAGGAATATTTGGGGAATCATCTGTGACTGAAACAGATTTAGAGAAACCTGCCTTTTTAAGACGTCAAATACAGGCAAGAAATACTATGAGATAAGGTGTTATTTTTAATATGAAGAAAAATATTTTTGGTAAAAGATTCCTTCTAAGTCTTTTTATCTTTTGTATATGCAGTTTTACAGCTTTCTCTCAAAATACTGTAGAAAATGCTTTGAAACTATACAATTCAAGAAATTATGAAGATTCTATCAATATGTTGGAATCGATGAATGTTAAACCTAGCGATTTAGATGCTTATCTTTTGCTTATAGATAATTATATAAAACTTAATAATTTTTCTATGGCTGAAACTTTAATAGATGATGCACAGCGTTATCATTCAAAGAATTATAGACTTTTTGAAAGAAAATTAACTATAGAATTGATTAATAATAGAAATTCAGAAGCAAGAACTACAGTTAATACAATAAAAAATTTAGACAGTAAAAACTATTTAGCTAATTATGCAGAAGGTGTTCTTAGTGAAAGAGCTGGATATTATAAAACAGCTTTAAGTATGTATGAAAGAGCTAGAGTTATAGACAGAGTAAGACCAGAGGCTATAGTTGCTTTAGGTTATTTGTATTTAGCTAATGGCAGCAATGAAACAGCATTAAATCTTTTTAATGAAAATGTAACTAATAATCCTAGAATGGCTGAGTCTTATTATCATGTTGCTAATTACTATTATTTGAATAAAGATTATAATCATGCTTTAGATGAAGTAAATAATTCTCTATTCTATTATACAAATTATAATGATGCTAAAATATTGCAGGCTAATATATATTTGGCATTAAAAAGATATGATGATGCTATTGGTATATTAGAATATATGCCTGATACAAGTTTTAAAAATAATGATAAATATTATTATATAGGCAGTGTTTATGAAGGTGCCCATAATTATGTAAGAGCTAAAAATGCATACATAAATTATTTAAGAGCTAAGCCTGAAGATGAACTTGGAAGATTAGCTTATGAAAGAGTACTTCTTCATACAAATCCTACTGTTGATTATGAAAGAGACAGAGCTGCTTTATATTATGGAAATTTAGCATCTTATTATACTAGACTTGCTGATACTGTTAGATCTCAGGCATATTTAAAACATATGTTGAGATTGAATCCGGCAAATACTTATTCAAGATTAATGCTATCCGATGTTTATAGAAGAATGGGATTGGAAGAAAAGTCTTTGGAAGAATTAGAGATAGCTAAAAATGTTAATCCTTCAGAAAAATCTATTATCTATAAATATGATAGTTATAAAAGAAAATTAGATAAAAATATAGTATCAAAATCTTGGGGCATAGAACAATATAATATAGATATGCCAGGTTTTACAGTTGCTATATCTGATACAATTACAGCACAGAAAGATAGTCCGATGTTTTTGAATACTTCTTTATATCAGACATTATCTTATGTACTTCCTCAATTTGGAAGATTTAAAGTATTAGATATGTATACAAATTACTATGAAACTAGAGATTTATACAGAGAATTACATTCAAGAAATGTTGATTATTTCTTAAGAGGTTCAACTTTCCAAAATGCTGATACATTTACTATTATGTTGGATTTAGTAGATGTAAAAAGCGAACAGGTTGTTACTAACTTTACAGTTATGACTAAAGGCAGAGAAAAAATAATGGGTGCTGCAGTTATGGCAGGAAGAGTTATAAATAATTCAATACCTTTCTATGCTAAGGTAATAAAGATTCATAATGACAATATATATATTAATGCTGGTAAATTACAAGGCATTACTAATAATATGAATCTTATTATTTATAATACAACAACTCCTAGAACTGATTTAGCCACTAAAGGCTATAACAGTGCTATAGGTATGATAAAAGTTATAACAGCTGATGAGAATGTATCTTTGGCTAAACTTATTGATGGAAGATTATTGAATACTATTAATTTAAATCAAATAGTTATGCCTTATATAACAAATAGATCAGCAACACAAAGTACAAATACAAATATATAATTTATTTTGAATTAGTAATTTAAATCATACAATGGAAAGAAATATTATAGGCGTATATGGACTTATATGTTCAGGCAAAAGTTCTTTTTCTAAAATGCTTGCCGAAGAAATGAGTGCTCTATATATAGATGCAGATTCTATAGGGCATGAAGCTTTGATTAATAATAAAGATAATATAGTTAAAGAATTTTCAGCTGAAATATTAGATGAAAATAATAATATAGACAGAAAAAAATTAGGTTCTATAGTATTTAGCAATTTAAAAAAATTGAAAAGACTTGAAGAACTTAATTATCCGTATATAGAAAATAGGGTAAAACAATTAATAGATTCCACTGATAAAAATGTTGTTATAGAAGCAGCACTTATTATGAGAAGTAAAATTCGCTTTATGTGTACAAGTTTGATATATGTAAATGCAAGGACTTCCGACATCATAAGCAGAATGAAAAAAAGCAGAAATATTTCTGAGCATGAGGCTAGAAAGAGACTAAAAATGCAAAGAGATGTTAAAAATAATAAGCTCAATGCCGATATTCTAATAAACAACATGAAGGATTATAATAATTTAATTATAATCTCAAAAAAATTAGGAAGGCATTATGGAGTTAAATCAAAATACAGAAGAAAAAGGCACTTCTATTAATAATAGTCAATTTGGCAAAAGAAAGACACTCTATATAGTTAATTTTACACCTATAAGATTGTTGGTATTCTCTATTAGTGCTGTTGCTTTAATATTATTTATATTTGTATTAGGTTTTCATTTGGGCGGTTCAAAACCTGTACATGCTAGCAACACTGCAAATGAATCTATAGAGGCATTAATGAGAGGTGCAGAAGAATCTGAAAACATGATGACTGAAAACAGTGCAGCTGATGTACCTGAAAATAATGCAGTTGCTTTAAATGAATATGACAGTTCAAGCATCATAAGAGAAGGCAATACTTCTGCTGACAGATATAATGAGTATACTCAAAATTTAGCTTCAGAATTAGATGCTATTAATGAAGATATAAAAGTAAAAGAAACAGCTGGTCAGGCCCCTAATTCAACATATACTCCTCCTCAGCAATTAGCTAGTGTATCTCCTAAGAAAACAACTGCAAGTACTTCTACTTCTACAACAAGAGTACCATATACTAGATCTTCTTCAGAGAATTCTATATATTTTATACAAGTTGCAGTTGGTTATGATAAAGATAATACATACTCTGCTAGAGATTATTTAAAAACTAAATTCCCAAAAGCTTTCATTAAAGAAGAATCAATGGAAGATGGTAAAGTTATGTATAAATTAAAAATAGGAAGATATGAAACTAGGGAAGAAGCTCAAAAGGCTTTAGCTGAAATAAAGAAAATTCCAGCATATAAAGATAGTTATATTTATTCCGATAAGAAAGTAAGTTAAATAAAAATATCCTAAAAGTTATAGTGGTGCCCTCATAAAGATATTAATCATTTTTATGAGGGCATTACTATTTTTATACTATTTGTTCAAACTGTGTATTTTTTGATTCTTGATTATTTATTTCAATGATTTCTTTATTATATTCTTTTTCATCATTATTATAATATGATGCAGTTATTGATAAAGTTTCAGTATCCTCTTTTGAAAAGTATCCCATTATCATAGCAGATTTATATATTATATCTTTCTGAACATTTTCTATATTATCATAAATTTCTAAATATCCGAATGGGCCTTTATTGTAATTGGGTTTTAATGTAATACAATTTTTTCTTACTCTTTTTTCTAAAGCATTATTTTCTTTTTCATTTCTTCCGAGCAAGAGCTTAGTATTTTTATCTAATCTTATATGTCTTCCTATTGCCAAATACTGCATAAGTTCAATATTAAGTATTTCCTTTCCGTTATTAGCAATAAGGTCATTATATCTTCTGGCATAGCCTTTATCTACTATAGCACAGCCTGCACCTGCTGGAATAGGGTAGTCAGTGATTCCGAATTCTTCTGCTAATTTCATTTGAACATGTCTTGATCTGCCGTATATATCGTATAAATGTTCTCTGTTTATTAATCCTTCTTCTTCTGCCTTTGTTATAGGTAAAAGTTTTGCTGATAATGGTCTTAACAATTTACCTTCAAGTCCGCTTTCTCTTATAGCATTTATTAAGTCTTGTGATTTCTGACTCATTGGTCTTTGTCCATTAACTTCTCCAGTAGCTATAAAATCATAACCTTCTTCTTCCATAATTTTTTTTGCAGTTTTTAGCATTAATATATGGCAGTCCAAACATGGATTGATTGCACTTCCGTATCCATATTTAGGATTTAAAAACATATCCAAATAAACATCTTTTAATGATACAAATCTTATTGGTATGTTAAGAAAGTCAGCAGCCTTTTTGGCAGGATCTTCACTGTATATATCAAGCAATTCCTCTTTTATAACTGCATATTCTAATCCAGTAACAAATCTTAAAGCAAGTACATCAATGTTTTCTCTTTTTAGAATAGCTCCTACAAGCATACTGTCAAGTCCGCCTGATAATAGTAAAATAGCTTTTGCTTTTTTATCGCTCATCAATATTTCCTTAATTTATAAATTGTTTTTATAATATAACCAAACAACTATATTTTGTCAAAATAAAATTAATATTTTTTATTATTGCTAATAAAAATTGTTAGCTCGCTTTACGTGCCTACAGCAAAGGCTCTGTCAAATAAATTTGCCAGAGGCTCACAATTTTTATAAATAGCTTTATAATATTTAAAAATTAATATTTTGTAATTCAAACTTATAAAATATATTTAAGAAGTTTATATTATACAATGCAAAAATTTTTATATAATTTACAGTTAAAAGAATGTAAATATTTATACATATAAAACTTAAATATCGTAAATAAATTTTATAT